>NZ_JBEXUE010000454.1:0-8064 GCF_040614275.1 Streptosporangium sp. NPDC006013 | reverse complement strand
GTCCGCGCCCGGCATCTCCGATCGAGGGGATGGCCACCACCGCCGAGCACCACGCGCGGGCACCGGAGAGCGCACGACGGATCCACTATGGAAGGCAAGACGATGGACACACGGACAGTACGCGAGACGAGCGTTACGCTGCCCGACCTGGACGACGCGGACCTGGGCGAAGTCGGTTCGCTGGAGGGCGAGCACGGCAAGCTGCGCGACTTCCACTACGCCAATGCCCGTCTGCGCGAGCTGTCCTTGTCAGGGACCCAGCTCATGGACGGACGCGTCACCAGCCTCACCACTCAGCGCGCCCGCCTGGAGGAGCTGCGTCTGCACTCGGTCGAGTTCTCCGGCTGCGACTTGTCCGGCCTCCGCTGGGAGGACAGCAAACTCTCCAGGGTCACGTTCACCGACTGCAAGCTGCTCGGCGCTGCGTGGGAGAACGTCACGCTCGATGACGTGGTCTTCGAGCGGTGCAAGCTGGACTACGCGGCCGTCACCCGCCTCCGTGCCATAGGCCCGGTGATCTTCACCGGCTGCTCGCTGCGAGAAGCGCGGTTCGTCGGGTCCGACTTGAGCGACGCGGCGTTCGGTGAGTGCGATCTGCATCTGACGGAGTTCGACGGCGGCACCTATCGTGGCTGCGACCTACGCGGCAACGACCTGTCCGGCCTTCGCGGAGTGAGCGCACTCAAGAAGATCATCATCGATCGGTCACAACTCCAGGGTCTCGCCCAGGCGTTCGCGGCCGAACAGGAGATCACCTTCGATTAGGACCTCGACCACCAAGAAGGCGGAGCCATGGGCTTATGGCTGCAGTTCGACCAGTTCAGCGACATCCAGGGACGTATCGAGATCGGGCACGTCAGGCAGGCAGGCGACGCGCCGGGCTATGACGACGGCGTGGCCGTCGTCCCTCGGGAGGACTGGAAGCCCCTCAGCGACGACGAGGCCGACCGGCTGCGGCCCGATGACGCCACCCCGACCAGCGTGGTGATCGAGCTGGTCGCCCAGCCTCTGCCGGTGTTCGCCTTCGCTGATCTACAAGGCCGTGTGGACGCCGCGACCGCTCTCGACCCACTGGAAGGCCACTGGCCGCGCAGGCGCCTCGCCTGCACGGCCAGCCGGCCCGGACGGCTCACCAGCACCGAGGACTCCACGACCGGCCACCGGATCGGACTGCACGTCGACAACTTCGACCGGCTGCCCTACCCCGCCCGGCAGAACAGCCGCCGACGCCTCTGCCTCAACCTGGGACCCGGCACCCGCTATCTACTGGTCGGCGACCGGGACATCAAGGAGATCTGCCGCGCCCTGGGCTGTGACCAGGACGGGTACTACCCGCACACCGACGACCTGCGCCGTTACGTCGCAGATGGGCACCCGCTGCGGTGCCTCCGCATCCGGCTTGACCCCGGCGAGGGGTACATCGCCCCCACGGAGTTCCTGCCGCACGACGGCTCTACAAGCGGCGAGGAAGCTTGGTCACTTGCCGCCTTCTGGCTGGGTTGAGCTCGCACAACACAAAAGAGCGCCCCTCCACGATGGAAGGAGCAGGGCGCTCTCCTGTGTGCGGCTGCTACCGCTGGTCGGCCGGGAGGTCCGGCCGCGGGGTGTGCCTGACCTTGCAGCCGGCCAGCGCCACCAGACCGGTCGGCAACAGCGGAACGAGAATCGCCTCCACCCAGTTGGGCAGGAACGAGGTCATCGACGGGTCGTCGGCGACCGTCCTAAGCCACGGACCTCGCATGCGGCTCCGCGGCCTGCTCGTCCAGCAGGTCGCGGAGCCGTGTCGGGCGAGGCGGGTCCTGCCGTTCGCCGGTGGCCCGCCCACGCAGGGGGCGCAGGCCACCGGGCAGGTCGGACGGGCCGGAGGAGCAGCGGCCGACAGACGACCCGCGCCTAGGAGACCACCCCGTCGACCCGGCGGGGGATGCCGAGGGGGTTGTCGTCGCGCAGCTCGGCTGGGAGCAGCTCGGCCGGCCAGTCCTGGTAGGCGGTGGGGACCAGCCACCTGCGGATCGCGGCGGCGCCGACCGAGGTGTGCGCGGCGGCCGTACTCGCGGGCCAGGGGCCGCCGTGGTGCATGGCCCAGCGGACCGCGACACCGGTCGGCCAGCCGTTCCAGATCAGCCGGCCCGCCTTCCTGAGCAGCACCTCGGCGCTCTCCCGCGCCTCGCCGGGGTCGGTGGCGTGGATCGTGGCGGTCAGCGAGCCGTCCAGCCTCTCCAGTACGGCGGGCAGCTCCGCCGCGTCGCCGTAGACCACGACGACGGAGACCGGGCCGAAGCACTCCTCGGCGATGTCGGGCAGGGCGTCGGCGAACGACGCCAGGTCGGTGACGAACACCTGCGGCGCCACCGCGAAGGCCCCCTCGCCCGGCTGCCCCTCGGCCAGCGTGGTGAGCTTGCCGAGCCTGGCCAGCCCGTGCAGGAAGCCGCCCCGGATCCGCTCGGTGAGCATCGGCCCGCCCGCGGTCGCGGAGACCGCCTCGGAGATGGAGGTCAGGAGCTCGGTGTCGTCAGGGACGAAGACCAGTCCGGGGTTGGTGCAGAACTGACCGGTGCCGAGGGTCAGCGAGGCGGCGAACCCCTGGGCGAGCCCTTCGCGGTCGGCCGAGGGCAGCACGACGACGGGGTTGACGCTGCCCAGCTCGCCGTAGAACGGGATGGGGTCCGGGCGCTCGGCGATGAGAGCCTGGACGGCCTTGCCTCCGGGGACGGAGCCGGTGAACCCCACGGCCACCACGGAAGGGTGCGTGGCCAGCCGCTTTCCCGCGTCGAGCCCGCGGACCAGGCCCAGGAGTGCCGGATCGGGCAGCGCGCTCTGGATGATCTTCTGCGACAGCTCCGAGGTGCGCGGGTGCCCGTCGTGCGCCTTGACCACCACCGGGCATCCGGCGGCCAGCGCCGAGGCGGTGTCACCACCCGCGACCGAGAAGGCGAACGGGAAGTTGCTCGCCGCGAAGACACCGGCCACGCCGGGCAGCGGGTGGTTCATCCGCCGCAGGTCGGGGACCGGCGGCTGGGCCGTCGCGTGGTCGATCACCGCCTCCACGTGCCCGCCGTCCCGCAGCACCTGGGCGAAGAGCCGGAACTGGCCCGCGGCCCGCCCCACCTCGCCGCGGAGCCGGGTCTCCCCGAGCGCGGTCTCGGCGTCGGCGGCCCGCCAGAGCTCCTCGACGTTCGCCTCCAGCGCCGCCGCGACCGCCTCAAGCACCGGCGCCCGGTCGGCGGAACGCCAGGCGGGTCCCGCCGCGCGGGCGGCTCCGACGACCGCGTCCACCTCGCCGTCCGAGGTCAGCGGGTAGGGGTCCCCGGCGGGCTCGCCGGTCCTGGGATCAATTGAGTGGATCAACACGGAGCCTTTCCTCAGTGGAGCCTGTCGTGGCTCGCTGGACCACCCTCCTACGGTAAGCGCTTTCCATAACAGCGGCCACCTCGGAGCCCAGCCCGGCACATGGAAGACCGGGCCTGATGGCATGCTCAGCCACCGCGGACCTCCCCGCCGTGAACCTGAATGGTGAGTTGTGGCGATACATCCTGACCGACTTCCCTACAGAAGGGCGGAGATGATCACCCAACCCGCCACCCGCGGCGACGCCGACCTCGTCAGCGCCTCCTGGACCCAGCCGGAGGCGTTCGCCGAGCTGTTCGACCGCTACTCGGGCATGCTCTACCGGTACGTCTCCAAACGGCTCGGCCCGGAGTCGGCCGAGGACCTCGTCGGTGAGACGTTCCTGGTCGCCTTCTCCCGGCGCAGGAGCTACGACCTGGCCTATCCGGACGCCCGACCCTGGCTCTTCGGCATCCTCACCAAGCTCATGTCCCGCCAGCACCGTACCGAGGCGGCCCGCTACCGGGCGCTGTCACGGACTCCCGTGGACGGCTACGAGGACTCGCCCGCCGACCGGGTGGCCGTCAGGGTGAGCGCGCAGGCCGCCCGGCCCGCTCTGATCAGCGCGCTCGCGGCGCTGCCCGCCAAGGACCGCGACGTGCTGCTGCTGATCACCTGGGGCGAGCTGACCTACGAGGAGGTCGCGCGGGCACTCGGCATCCCGGTCGGCACCGTACGCTCCCGCCTCAACAGGGGCAGGCGGAAGGTACGGGCGGCGCTGGGCGACACCAACCCGATGCTTGATGAGGAGGCGTGACGATGGACGACCTGAAGATGCTGCGCGACCTCGGCGCCGAGCTGGAGCACCAGCCGCCGGCGACGCTGGCCCGCCAGCGCAACCGCCTGTCGACCGCCCGGTCCCGCCGCCCGCGGATGGGCTGGCCGGTCATGGGCCTGGCCGCCGCCGCCACCGTAGCCGCCGTGACCGTGCCCACCCTGGTGCTGAACACCGGCGAGAGTGTCGCCCCGACCGGAGCCAGACCGGTCAAGGCGACCGGCGCGCTGAACATCCTCGTCATCGGCACTGACAGCCAGGCCGGCACCCCCCGCTTCCGTAATGGCGCGCGCAGCGACGCCATCCTGCTGGCGCACCTGCCGGCGGACCGGGAGAAGATCATGTTCGTCAACCTGCCGCGCGACTCGATCGTCCAGATCCCCGCCTGCGGAGCGGCGCCGGCCCGGAAGGAAATGATCAACTCGGCGTTCGACAAGGGCGGGCTCAGCTGCACCGTCAAGACGGTCGAGACGCTGACCGACGTGCGGATCGACCACGCGATGGAGTTCGACTTCCAGGCGTTCAAGGAGGTGGTCGACGCCCTCGGCGGCGTCGAGGTCAGGCTGCCCACACCCGTGAACGACCACAAGGCCAAGCTGACGCTCCCCGCCGGCAGGAGCATGCTCAACGGCGAGGAGGCGCTCGCCTACATGCGGCTGCGCAACTACGGCGACGGCAGTGACATCCAGCGGATCAAACGCCAGGCCGCGCTCATGCAGGCGATGCTGAAAAAGGCCAGGCAGGGGATTACCGACCCCGCCCGGCTCCGGCTGTTCCTCTCCGCGGCGACCAGGAGTGTGAAGAGCGACATGGACCTGGGCACGATGGTCACCATCGCCGAAAGTGCACGCAAGAGCCAGGCGACGTTCCTCACGGTGCCTTGGCAGCCGCATCCCGACGACCCCAACAAGATCGCCTGGAAGCAGCCCGAAGCGAGCAGGCTTTTTGCCGGCCTGCGCTAGTAGGGAAGCTCCGCCTCCCAGCTGGCGATCAACGTCTGGCCCCCGACCACCACCGCCACGTGCTCCTCGGCCGCGCCCAGGGCGGTGCGCAGCGCCTTCGCCTCCTCTCCCCGGTACGTCTGAGAGGAGAGGCTCCCGGGGGCCGTGTCCAGCACCGGCGCGAGGATGCCCTCGGGCCAGCCCGCCTGCCGGATGGGCCGGACACCACGGCCCTCGTACAGCGTCACGGTGATCGGCGCGGTGCGGTCCGGCGTGCCGGTGGCCCGGATCCGGCCGGTCAGCGCCGTGAGCCGCTCGCCGGCGGCGACGATCCGCTCGTCCTCCACCAGCGGCGCCCCCTCCAGCCGGTTCTCGTGGACCTTCCCTTCCCGGTCGGTCACGGTGATGACGGTGAAGGGCTGGTCGGTGGCTCCCCCGGTACGGTCGAGGGTGCCCTCCCGTCCCGCCAGGGCCGCGACCAGCCCGGCCCGCAGGTCCCCCAGCTCGGCCGCGGAGAGCGGGACGGCGACCAGTTCCCCGTCCCGCAGCGAGACGGCCCGCCCGTCACCGGTGACGCTCAGGCTGTCACCGCCGACGCAGGTCATCGGGCCGCACCTGAGGAACCGGATCACGACGTCGTCGGTCCGAGCTCCGGTCCGCGCGATGGGCGCGCTGGTTTCGGCGGTCGCGCTGGTCTTTACGGTCGCGGTGCTTTCGGCGGTCGCGGAACAGCCGGTCAGCAGAAGCATGACGGCCAGCAGAGAACGGATCACACCACTGTGACGGACCGAAAACCGACTTGGTTCACCCGCCCTTCCCCGCGAAAAGCGGATCAGGACCGGGCGGCCTGGGCGGTCTCCCTGGCCCAGCGGTAGTCGGCCTTGCCCGCCGGGGAGCGGACCATCTCGTCGACGAAGGCGAAGGTCCTGGGCACCTTGTAACCGGAGAGCTTCGCCCGGCAGTGCGCGTCGAGGTCCTCCACCGAAGGGGTCGCGCCGGGACGGAGTTCGACCACTGCGGCGACCCGGTTGCCCCAGCGCTCGTCGGGGATGCCGGTGACGACCGCGTCGAAGACCGCCGGGTGCCCCTTGAGCACCGCCTCGACCTCCTCGGGGAACACCTTCTCACCGCCGGTGTTGATGCAGACCGAACCTCGTCCGAAGATCGCGATGGTACCGTCCTCCTCGACCTGGCCCATGTCGCCGGTGAGCAGCCAGCGCACGCCGCCTGAGTCGGTCACGAAGGTCTTGCCGGTCTTGTCGTCGTCCTTGTAGTAGCCGGAGGCGATCCGGCCGCTCCTGGCGACCATGCCCAGCTCACCCCCACCGGGCTTGACCGGCTCCAGCCTCTCGTTGAGCACGGCCAGGTTGACCGCGACGTTGGCCTGGAAACGCTGGCCCGACTCGGGCGAGGAGCCGGGGATCGCCGAGGCGGTGTATCCGGACTCGCTGGACCCGAAGTTGTCCAGGATCATCCTGCCGGGCAGCAGTTCCGCCAGGCGGTCGCGGAGGGAGCCGGTCAGGATGGCGCCGGTGGAACTGAGCACGAACAGCGACGACAGGTCGTAGCCGCCGCCCTCGAGCTCGTCGATCAGCGGACGGGCCATCGCGTCGCCGGTGATGTTGATCGTCAGGACCCCCTCCCGCTCGATCGCGCGCAGTACCTCGGCCGCGTCGAACTTGCGGACGTAGACCATGGTTCCGCCCATCCACCAGGTGATGAAGGTGGCCATCTGGGCCGCGCCGTGCATCAGCGGGGCCGCCGCCAGCATGGTGACAGGTCCGGAGGCCACAGCCGCCTCGATCACCTCCTCCGGCGTGGCCCGCGGCTCCCCACCCGGATTGCCGCCGCCGAAGGCGAAGAACAGGTCCTCGACCCGCCACATCACGCCCTTGGGCATGCCGGTCGTGCCACCGGTGTAGATGATGTAGACGTCGTCGCCGGACCGCGCGGGGAACCCCCGCTCCGGTGACCCGGCCGCCAGCGCCTCCTGGTACGGCACCGCCGTCTCGACCCCGGACGGCCCGCCCACCGCGATCAGGTGCCGGAGCTGCGGGACCTGTGGGGCGGTGGCCGCCACCCGGCCGTCGAACTCCACGTCGAACAGGAGCGCCACGATGTCGGAGTCCTGGTAGAGGTAGAGCAGTTCGGCCTCGACGTAACGGTAGTTCACGTTGATCGGCACGGCCCGGATCTTGAGCGCGGCCAGCATCCCCACCAGGTACTCGACGCCGTTGTAGAGGTGGATGCCCACGTGCTGCCCGGCCGAGACGCCCTGGTCGAGCAGATAGTGCGCGAGCCGGTTGGCCTCCGCGTCCAGTTCCGCGTAGGTCCGGCGATCATCGCCGCAGATGGCGGCGGTGCGGTCCCCAACCGCGTCCACGATCCCCTCGAACAGATCTGCGTGGTTGAACTCCATGGGCCCTCCTGGGGGGTCAGGGTCTGTCGCTGCCGACCATCCACATCGCGAAGAACTGGGCGCCTCCCCCGTACGCGTGCCCGAGGGCCCGCCTGGCGCCGTCCACCTGGTGCTCCCCCGCCATCCCCCTGACCTGGAGCGCCGCCTCGGCGAACCGGATCAGCCCGGAGGCGCCGATCGGGTTGCTCGACAGCACGCCGCCCGAGGCGTTCCACGGAATGTCGCCGTCCAGCGCGGTCGCCCCGGACTCGGTGAGCTTCCAGCCCTCCCCCTCGGTGGCGAAACCGAGGTTCTCCAGCCACATCGGCTCGTACCAGGAGAAGGGCACGTACACCTCCGCCACGTCGATCTCCCTGCGCGGGTCGGTGATCCCGGCCTGCCGGTAGACGTCCGCCGCGCAGTCCTTGCCACCCTGCGGGTTCACCGTGTCGCGGCCCGCGCGGAAGATCGGCTCGGAGCGCATCGCGGTGCCGAGGACCCAGGCCGGTGTGCTGTCGGTGAGCTTGTCGGCGGCGGACAGCACCATCGCGCAGGCACCGTCG
>NZ_JBEXUE010000453.1:0-8069 GCF_040614275.1 Streptosporangium sp. NPDC006013 | reverse complement strand
GCGTCACCGGTAGCGGAAGCCGTCGAGGAACCGGCGGAAGACACCGCAGGGGCCGCTCGTTCCTCGCAACCCCGCTCTCCTCGGTCCAGTCCCCGGCGCGGCCTCACGGCCCGCTCTCCTCAGTCCAGTCCCCGGCGCGGCCTCACGAGTAGTCCCTCGGGAACGAAGCATGGGGCACGTCCCCAGGGGGCTTCCTGGTCCAGTTGCCGGCGCGGCCTCACGGGCCGTCCCTCGGGAAGATTCTTGAGGGACGGCTCCAGGGCGCTGCCCCGGCCGGTCCGGTGCGGCCTCACGAGTTGAGGGGGCTTGGTGGGATTACGGGGTTGCGAGTTTGGTCCTCGCCCAGTCGACCGTGGCCTTCAGGCCCGTGGCCAGGTCCGTCTGGGGGCGCCAGCCGAGCCCGTCGAAGGCGGGAGCCGGATCGACGGCCATGGCCGGGAGGTCTCCCAGGCGGGCCGGAGCCCCACCCGGCTCGTCGACGGCCCCCGCCGCCGCGGCGACCAGGGAGTGCAGCCTCCGGTCGCTGGTCTCGACTCCGGTGCCCAGGTTGAAGCGGCCGCCGCCGCCCTTGGCGCCACAGGCACGGGCGAAGCCGTCGACCACGTCGTCGACGAAGATGTAGTCGCGGGTCTGGGTGCCGTCGCCGTACACCACCGTGGGGGTGCCGTTGAGCAGCGCGTCCGTGAAGATGGCGACCACCCCCGCCTCGCCGTCCGGCGACTGGCGCGGGCCGTAGACGTTGGAGAGCACCAGCGTGGTGTAGTCGATGTCGTGGAGCGCCTTGAAGGTGGCCAGGTAGGTCTCCGCGCTGAGCTTGGAGGCCGCGTACGGAGAGCGCGGGTCGGTCGCCGCGCCGCCGGGGACCGGGATGACCGCCGGCCTGCCGTAGACCGCGACCGAGGAGGCGAAGACGACCTTGCGGGTGCCACCGTGGTGGGCGGCCGTCAGGACCGACGCGGTGCCCTCGACGTTGAGCCTGGCGTCGTGTACCGGGTCGGCCACGCTCTTGCGCACGCTGATCTGCGCTGCGAGGTGGCAGACGACCTCGGGTCTCCACTCGGCCGCCAGGCCGATCAGGGCCGGGTCCCGGATGTCCATCACGTGCAGGGCGAACAGGGGGCTCTCCGCGGCGCGGACCAGGTTGCCGCGGTCGCCACCGGACAGGTCGTCCACCACCGCGACCTCGTGCCCGTCGGCCAGCAGCCGGTCAACGAGGGTGGATCCGATGAACCCCGCCCCACCGGTCACGAGTATGCGCATGAGCAACCCCCATCGTCGTGTGACTCCTCCGCTCCACGAGGGGAGTGGCTTCTCGGTTCCCTCAGCCGAGAGAACCGACGGCCAGGCCATGACCGTTTCGAACCCAGGAACCATAACAGGGAAGCGGTTCACCTGCCGGGCGAACCCGGCAGCCCCTCGGCACACGCGATGACCATGACCGTACGGAGGCTCCGGAGAGGTCAGTGGGCGAGTTCGGAGCGTACCTGGTCGATCCGGCTGAGCACCTTGGCCCGCAGGTCCTCCGAGACCTGGTCGCAGCCGCAGTGCTTGGCGACGAGTTGCTTGACGACCTGCTCCAGGCCGTACTCCTCCAGGCAGGGGTGGCACTCGTCCAGGTGCTGGCGGATGTCCGCGCAGTTGCGCTCGTCGAGCTCGCCGTCCAGGTAGGTGTAGACCTTGTCCAGGACCTCACGACAGTCGGTGTCGTGGTGCTCGCCACAGCTCATGCGATCACCTCGCCCAGGGGTGTCGAGGTCACCGGGGCGGAATCGCCGTTCCTGTCTCGCTCGCTCACTTCGCACCTTCCGCGGGAACCAGGCCACGCTCGCGGGCGTAGTCCTCAAGTTGGGTCCGCAGCTGGCGACGGCCACGGTGCAGCCGCGACATCACGGTCCCGATGGGGGTCCCCATGATGTCCGCGATCTCCTTGTACGGGAAGCCCTCGACGTCGGCGAGATAGACCGCGATGCGGAACTCCTCGGGGAGCGCGGCCAGCGCCCGCTTCACGTCGGTGTCCGGGAGGTGCTCCAGCGCCTCGACCTCCGCCGACTTCAACCCCGCCGAAGTGTGCGACTCGGCCCTGGCCAGCTGCCAGTCCTCGATCTCCTCGGCGCCCGACTGCTTGGGCTCCCGCTGCTTCTTGCGGTAACTGTTGATGAAGGTGTTGGTCAGGATTCGGTAAAGCCACGCCTTGAGGTTCGTGCCTTGCTGGAACTGGTGAAAAGACGCGAACGCCTTGGCGAAGGTCTCCTGAAGAAGGTCCTCGGCGTCCGCGGGGTTCCGGGTCATCCGAAGTGCGGCGGAGTAGAGCTGGTCGAGATAGGGCATGACATCCCGCTCGAACCGTGTGCTCCGCTGCTCCAGAGTCTCCTCGTCTGTCGCAGGGACCGGACCCACCCCCTTAAGATCGCCGGAGTCCTGCTGACGCGGGACACCGTACTGAGCGGAGGATACCCGCTCACCGGGGATGGCCCGATCACCGGGGCGGGTGACGGGTTCGATCAAGGCGAGCATCTGCTTGCCAACCTCCGAAAGGATCGTGCGTTGTCCGCTTGCAACACGCTCGTCCAGTCATCTGTTCCCGCAAGATAGAAGGTGACGAACGACCCGGTACGGGGAAAAGAAGATACGTACCGGTAGGTAATCAAAGACCACCGGATCCTCCCGACGCCAGGAGCTGCTTGTGCTGCCCATCCCGGCCGAAGAGCTGAACGGCTCAGGTGCGCTCGGGCCGTACTGGACCTTTTATCACGCGGTCGTGGCCGAGCAACTGAGTCGATGGCTGCCGGAAACCCCCTCCACCGTCCTCGACATGTCCTGCGGCAACGGCCGCTGGGCCGTCCAGGCGGCGAAGGCGGGACACCGGGTGATCGAGATGGTCGACTTCCGCCGGCCCGCGGACGACCAACCGCTGCACGACATCTCCAGGGTCAGCCAGGTACGCGCCGACGACCTGCGCTTCCTGCCCGACTGCAGCGTGGACGCCGTGCTCGCCGAGGAACGGGCGATGTCCGTGGAGCTCATGGCCGAGTCCGCGATCGACGATGTCGTCAGGGTTCTGCGTCCCGGCGGCCGGACACTGGTCTGCGTCGACTCCCTGGTGCTGGGGATGGCGATCCTCGCCGAGCAGAACTACTGGGCCCACCTGCGTCAGACCGGCGAGGTCATGCTCGTGCCCTGGCCCGACGGCAGTATCACCCGCTGCTTCAGCAGCGCCCAGCTCCGCGAGCTGCTCACCGAGGCGGGCCTGGAGGTCGAGTGGGTACGGCCCCGCACGGTGCTGTCCCCCTCGACCGTCGACCATGTGCTCGCCTCCGACTCCCGGGCGCTCACCTGGCTGGTCAACACCGAACTGGACACCCACCCCGACGACGACGACACGGTGGGCATCCACTTGGTCGCCAGCGCGCGCCGACCCTATTAAAGGCGACGCTAACGCGCGCGGTTCGGGCCTGCCTCTGGCGACGCTAACGCGTCGCGGTGAGGCCGCTCTTACCCGGCTCCTTCCCTCGTCGAGGGAGGCCGCTCGTTCCTCGCGAGTTGCCGGCGACGCTAACGCGTCGCGGTTCGGCCGCTCTTGTCCGGCTCCTTCCCTCGTCAACCGGGGCCGCTCGTTCCTCGCAACCCCGCTCTCCTCAGTCCAGTCCCCGGCGCGGCCTCACGGCCCCGCTCTCCTCAGTCCAGTCGCCGGCGCGGCCTCACGGGGAGTCCCCCAAGGGGAGGCATGGGGCACGTCCACGGGGTGATTCTTGGGGCGGGAGAACGGCGCGTCCCTTCTCCACGGTCCAGTCGCCGGCGCGGCCTCACGGGAAGTCCCTCAAGGGAGGGTATGGGGCACGTCCCCAGGATGTTTTCTGGGTCGAGTGGACGGCGCGTCCCTTCGGGGAAGGATCACGGGCACGTCCCCTGGATGCTTCCGGGGGCGGGGTCAGCGTCGGCGTTCGCGTTTGGACTGGCACTGGAGGCAGCGGGCGGCCTCGGGGCGCGCCTCCAGCCTGCCCTCCGGAACGGGCGCGGCGCAGTCCGCACAGAGTCCGTAGCACCCCTCGTCCATCCGCCTGAGCGCCTCGATCACCGAACCCCGGTGCCGGGTGGCCCCCTCCAGCAGTGCCCGGTTGCGGTCGGAGTCGGTCAGCTCGGAACCGGCGTCCGCCGGGGAGCGGTCCCCCGCGGCGGGTGAATCTCCGCGAAGGACTCCGATGGAACGGTCAAGTTCGGCGAGCATGTTCTTCAGACGCTCGCGCGCGGTCGCGACATCCACGAATCCGCACCTCCGGAAAACGGGGACGGCCTGTGAAGGGATCCCCGACTCTCCCGTCAGGCGCAAGGGGTGAGCTCTGGCGACGGTGATCTCGCCCACTCGTCGCGAGTCACCGCTTTCCTCAGCGGATGCCCACTTGCCGGAACTTTTACACCGGATCGACCAGCGTTTTCAGAAGAGCGGCCGACTACCGCCCCTCCTACCGCAGCGGCTCGACGAGCTCGGGGCTGTTGTTGCGCACCGAGTTGACCGCGGTGGAGACCGGATAGACCTCCAGCCCGGTGGAGCCCGCGGGGATCAGGAACTCCCGCGCGTCGGTCACTCCCGGGTCGAGCCACTCACCCCACCGGTCGCGCTCGATCAGCATCGGCATCCGGTCATGTACCGCTCCGGCCTCGTCCACGGCGTCGGTCGTGATGATCGTGCAGGTCACCAGCCAGGAGAGCGGGTCGTCTTCGGCCCGGCCCCGGTCCCGCCAGAACTCGTACAGTCCCGCCATGGCCAGCACGCCGCCGTCGGCGGGGCGGACGAAGTAGGGCTGCTTCTTCGGTCTGCCCTTGGCGTCCTTCTCGTCGAGCACGACCCACTCGAAATAACCGTCGGCGGGCAGCAGGCACCTGCGCTCCGCGAACGCCTTGCGGTAGGCGGGTTTCTCCGCCACCGTCTCCACCCGCGCGTTGATCATCTTTGAGCCGATGGAGGGGTCCTTGGCCCAGGCCGGGACCAGCCCCCAGCGGACCACGCGGAGCTGCCGGACCGGTCGGCCGTCCGGATCGGCCTTCGGCACCCGGCTCATCACCGCGTACACCGGCTTCGTGGGCGCGACGTTGTAATCGGGCCTGAGTTCGTCGTCGGCCGCACCGTCAAGCTCGACCTGGAACTCCTCCAGCAACTCGTGCTTGTCCCGCGTAGACGCGTATCTCCCGCACATATCTCCACTTTGCCACGCCACGGCACACCGGAAGCCCCCACCGGGAAGTGCCCAAGATCTCTCTTCTCAGGGACAACCCGTTCTCCCACCCCAAGAATCACCCCGGGAACGTGCCCCATGCCTCCCCTTGGGGAACTCCCCGTGAGGCCGCGCCGGCGACTGGACTGAGGAGAGCGGGGTCGCGAGGAACGAGCGACCCCGGTTGACGAGGGAAGGAGCCGGGTAAGAGCGGCCTCACCGCGACGCGCAGCGTCGCCGACAACACAGCTAGGCTTTTGGCCATGTCCGCTCCGCTGTGGCCCGCGCCGGCCGCGACCGAACCCGTCCGCGCGACCGTTCCCCTGCCCGGATCGAAGTCCGTGACCAACCGCGCACTGCTGCTCGCCGCACTGGCCGAGGGACCCGGCACGGTACGGCTGGCGCTGCGCAGCCGCGACGCCGATCTGATGGCGGACGCGCTGCGGGCACTGGGCGCGACGATGACCCCCTCCAACGAGAGCGCCTCGAGCGTCGACTGGGCGATCACGCCCGGCCCCGTCATCAGCGGCGCCCACATCGACGTGGGGCTGGCGGGCACGGTCATGCGCTTCGTGCCGCCCATGGCGGCACTGGCCAGGGGCGAGGTGTTCTTCGACGGCGACCCGCACGCGCGCAAGCGCCCGATGGGCCCGATCCTGCGCGCGCTGCGCGCCCTCGGCGCCGAGGTGACCGGCGACGCGCTGCCTTTCACCATCAGGGGGCCGCTGACCGGCGGCGAGGTCAGGCTCGACGCGTCGGGCTCCTCACAGTTCCTCTCCGGCCTGCTGCTGACCGCCGCGCGCTTCGAGAAGGGCGTGACGGTACGCCACGACGGCCCGCCGATCCCCTCGCAGCCGCACATCCAGATGACCGTTCAGATGCTGCGCGAGTTCGGCGTCGTGGTGGACGACTCCGAGCCGGACGTCTGGCGGGTCGAGCCCGGCCCCATCGGGGCGAGGGACTTCACGGTTGAGCCCGACCTGTCCAATGCGGCGCCGTTCCTGTCCGCCGCCATGGTGACAGGCGGCACGGTCACCATTCCCGACTGGCCCGTGCGGACGACCCAGCCGGGTGACCAGTTGCGCACGCTGCTGGCCGACATGGGCGCCTCGGTGGAGCACACACCAGAGGGGCTGGCGGTCACCGGTACCGGACGGATCACCGGAATCGAGGCGGACCTGCGCGACGTGGCCGAACTGACCCCGACGATCGCCGCGCTGGCCGCTCTCGCCGACTCCCCCAGCAGGATCAGCGGTGTCGCCCACATCCGCGGGCACGAGACCGACCGGCTGGCCGCTCTGGTCGCGGAGATCAACGGTCTCGGCGGCGACGCGAACGAGACCGAGGACGGCCTGGAGATCCGGCCCCGACCGCTCACCGGCGGCGTGTTCCACTCCTACGCCGACCACCGGATGGCCACCGCCGGAGCGGTCATCGGGCTGGCCGTGCCCGGCGTCGAGGTGGAGGACATCGCCACCACGGGTAAGACCCTTCCCGAGTTCGCCTCGATGTGGGCGGACATGCTGCGCGGCGCGCGGTGAGGGGCGACCGGCCGGCAGACCCAGGAGGCGCCCGGTAGTCGCGGCCCTTCGCGGGGCGCACCGGGCCGGACAAGGCGGAGAAACTGAGAAAGCGCGAGTACGACGAGGACGACGTCAGGGTCAGGCCGGGAAAGGGATCCCGGCCCCGGACCCGGATTCGTCCTGCCCATGAGAACGCGGTCCCGGCGTTCGTGGTCGCCGTCGACCGCGGACGCTACACGTGCCTGGTCGAGTCGGAGGGCGAGCGGGGACGCCGCCGCAAGCGGGACCAGGCGGAGGGCGCCGCGATGAGCGGCCGGGTCGTGGTCGCGATGAAGGCCCGCGAGCTGGGCCGCAAGGGAATCGTGGTCGGTGACCGGGTGGCCCTGGTGGGCGACGTCTCCGGGATGACCGACACGCTGGCCCGCGTCGTGCGGGTGGAGCCCCGTGCCTCCATGCTCCGCCGCTCCGCGGACGACACCGACAACACCGACGGCATCGAGCGCCCCGTGGTCGCCAACGCCGACCAACTCGTCATCGTGACGGCCCTGGCCGATCCACCGCCCCGGCCCCGCATGATCGATCGGATGCTGGTCGCGGCCTTCGACGCCGACATCGAGCCGCTGCTCTGCCTCACCAAGTCCGATCTCGCCTCGCCCGACGAGTTGGTCTCGCTGTACGCCCCCCTCGGCGTGCCGTACGTGGTGGTCTCCAAGGGCGGCGACCTGGTGGAGGTGCGAGAGCGCCTCAAGAGCCGGATCAGCGTGCTCGTCGGCCATTCCGGGGTGGGTAAGTCAACCCTGGTCAACGCCCTGGTGCCGGACGCCAACCGGGCCGTCTCACATGTGAACGCGGTGACCGGCCGGGGCCGTCACACCTCCACCTCCGCCGTCGCCCTCGAACTGCCGGAGAGTGGCTGGATCATCGACACCCCCGGGGTGCGCAGCTTCGGTCTGGCCCATGTCTCGGTGGAGACGGTCCTGGCGGGCTTCCCCGACCTGATCGAGGGCACCATCCATTGCCCGAAGGGCTGCAACCACCTCTCAGAGGAGTGCGCCCTGGACACCTGGGTAGCCGCCGGCCACGCCGACCCGGCCCGCCTGACCTCCCTACGCCGCCTCCTCGCCAGCCGCGAAGGCACCCCCGACGACGACTAGCCCCCAAGAAACACCGCGAGGACGTGCCCCACGCTCCCCCCTCGAGGGACTCCCCGTGAGGCCGCGCCCGCGACTGGGTTAAGAAGCGCCTCGGGGACGTCCCCCACGCTCCCCCCTTGAGGGACTCCCCGTGAGGCCGCGCCGGCGACTGGACTGAGGAGAGGGAGGTTGCGAGGAACGAG
>NZ_JBEXUE010000452.1:0-8085 GCF_040614275.1 Streptosporangium sp. NPDC006013 | reverse complement strand
CGGCCACCGACTTCTACGACCTGATCGTGATCGGGGGCGGCCCCGGCGGGCTGGGGGCACCGGCCGTTCCCGGCGGGCTCCAGGTCTCCCAGGGGGGATACACGCTCCTGCCGGAGACCGACGAGGTCAAGGCGGGCAAGCGGACCGACTTCCGCTTCTCGGTGATCGGTCCCGGCGGCCATCCGGTCACCGGGTTCACCACCCAGCATGACAAGAAGCTGCACCTCATCGTGGTCCGCCGCGACCTGACCGGCTTCCAGCACCTGCACCCCACCCAGAAGGGCGGGGTCTGGTCGGTCCCGCTGGAGCTTCCCGCCGCCGGGGAGTACCGGGCGTTCGCCGACTTCGCCCCGGAGGGGGCGGAGGCCATGACGCTCGGCATGGATCTGTCGGTGGCGGGTGACTACCGGCCCGAGCCGCCGGCCGTCCCGGCGGAGACCGCGAAGGTGGGCGACTACACCGTCACCCTGGCCGGCGACCTGGTGCCCGGCCGTACCAGCATGCTCACGCTGTCGATCTCCAAGGACGGGAAACCGGTCACCGACCTGGAGCCCTACCTGGCCGCGTACGGTCACCTGGTCGCGCTCCGTGACGGCGACCTGGCCTACCTGCACGTGCACCCCGACGGCGCGCCCGATGACGGGCGCACCGCGCCCGGCCCGGACATCACCTTCTACGCCGAGGTGCCGAGCGCGGGGACCTATGGGCTCTACCTGGACTTCAAGCACGCAGGCACCGTGCGCACCGCCGCCTTCACCGCCGCCACCAGCCCGGATCCCGAGGTCGGTGGGGCCACGGCGCCGGCCGGGGACGGTCACGGCTCCCACGAGCACGGACGGTAGCCGTGAAATACCCCGAGGGGGTTATGTGTTCCCAAGGTGAGAGGGCAGAACATGTCCGCCCCCACCCGTGGCGAGGCGCCCCGACGAGCCGCATGGCCGAGTACGACGGCAGACGAGACACAAGGAGAGGACATGACGTCCATGACCACCGGTAGGCCGCCCGCCGGCGGCGAGATCGAGCTTGCCATCGGTGGCATGACCTGTGCCTCCTGCGCGGCACGCATCGAGCGCAAGCTCAACAGGCTGGACGGGGTGACCGCGACCGTCAACTACGCCACCGAGAAGGCGAAGATCGCCTACCCCGGTGACGTCACCCCCGAGGACCTGGTCGCGGAGGTCGAGAAGGCCGGATACACCGCCGAGCTGCCCGCCGCGCCGTCCCCCGAGGGAACGGCGGAGCCGGTCGAGCCGGACGTGCTCACGCCGCTCAGGCAGCGCCTGATCATCTCCATCGTGCTGTCGGTGCCGGTCGTCGCGATGGCGATGGTCCCGGCGCTGCAGTTCGACAACTGGCAGTGGCTCTCCCTGGCCCTGGCGGGACCCGTCGTGGTCTACGGCGGCTGGCCCTTCCACCGGGCGGCCTGGACCAACCTGCGGCACGCCGCCGCGACCATGGACACGCTGGTCTCGATGGGGACGATCGCCGCATTCGCCTGGTCCCTCTGGGCCCTGTTCTTCGGTACGGCCGGGATGCCGGGCATGCGGCACGGCTTCGAGTTCACCCTCTCCAGGGGCGACGGCTCGGGGAACATCTACTTCGAGGCCGCCGCCGGAGTGATCACCTTCATCCTCGCGGGCCGCTACTTCGAGGCCCGTTCCAAGCGCCGCGCCGGTGCCGCGCTCCGCGCGCTGCTGTCGATGGGCGCCAAGGAGGTCACGCTGGCCTCCGGGGAACTCGTTCCCGTCGACAGTCTCAAGGTGGGAGACCTCTTCCTGGTACGGCCGGGGGAGAAGATCGCGACCGATGGCGTGGTCGAGGAGGGTTCCTCGGCCGTGGACACCTCCATGCTGACCGGTGAGTCGGTTCCCGTCGAGGTGCGGCCGGGGGACACCGTGGTCGGCGCCACCGTGAACGCCGGGGGACGGCTCGTGGTCAGGGCCACCCGGGTCGGGTCGGACACCCAGCTCGCCCAGATGGCCAGGCTGGTTGAGGACGCGCAGAACGGCAAGGCCGCCGTACAGCGGCTGGCCGACCGGATCTCCGCGGTGTTCGTGCCGATCGTGATCGCCCTGTCCGTGGTCACCCTGGGCTTCTGGCTCGGCACCGGTTCCGGAGCCGCCGCGGCCTTCACCGCCGCCGTGGCGGTGCTCATCATCGCCTGCCCCTGCGCCCTGGGCCTCGCCACGCCGACCGCGCTGATGGTCGGCACCGGCCGCGGCGCCCAGCTGGGCATCCTGATCAAGGGGCCCGAGGCACTGGAGTCGACCCACGGCATCGACACCGTCGTCCTGGACAAGACCGGCACCGTGACGTCGGGCACGATGACCCTCAAGGACGTCTTCACCGCGGAGGGGCAGGATCGCGACGAGGTGCTCCGGCTGGCCGGGGCGCTGGAGGCGGCCTCCGAGCACCCCATCGCCCGCGCCGTCGCCCGCGCCGCGGACTCCACCGCCAAGGTCGAGGACTTCGCGAACATCGAGGGCCTGGGCGTCCAGGGTGTCGTCGACGGGCACGCCGTTCTCGTCGGGCGCCCCCAACTGCTCGCCGAATGGTCGCAGCACCTGCCGGCCGACCTTTCGGAGGAGCTGGACCGGGCGTGGGCGCGCGGGGAGACCGCCATCGCGGTCGGCTGGGACGGCAAGGCCCGCGCGGTGCTCACCGTCGCCGACGCGATCAAGCCCACCTCGGCCGAGGCGATCGCCGCGCTGCGCGCGCTCGGCCTGCGCCCGATCCTGCTGACCGGCGACAACGAGACGGTGGCCCGTACGGTCGCCGAGGCCGTCGGCATCAACGCCGTCGACGACGTCATCGCCGACGTGCTGCCTGCGGACAAGGTGGAGGTCGTCAAGCGTCTCCAGGCCGAGGGCCGTACCGTGGCCATGATCGGCGACGGGGTCAACGACGCCGCCGCGCTCGCCCAGGCCGACCTCGGCATGGCGATGGGCACCGGCACCGACGTCGCGATCGAGGCCTCCGACCTCACCCTGGTCCGCGGCGACCTGCGGGTGGCCGCGGACGCGATCCGGTTGTCCCGCCGCACGCTGCGCACCATCAAGGGCAACCTGTTCTGGGCCTTCGCCTACAACGTGGCCGCCCTCCCGCTGGCCGCGTTCGGGCTGCTCACCCCGATGATCGCCGGAGGCGCGATGGCGCTCTCCTCGGTCTTCGTGGTCAGCAACAGCCTCCGGCTGCGCCGCTTCAGGTGACCGGTCACCGTACCGGCACCGCCAGGTCGGCGGAGGGTGCGGGTTCGACGTCAGGGCTCGGTGCGGGGTCTCCCGCGCCGAGCCCGTCGCGTTCCGACAGCCGGAGGATCCTGCCGACCGTCGCTGAGTCCGCGGCGTAGATGTGCGGCACGTCGACGAAGATCCTCATCGACCCGCAGCCCACCGTGAGGCCGTCCGCCACCTCGCTCTGGACACCGCGCAGCGGCACGTAGTTCAGGTAGCTGGTGAACGCGTTCTGGGACCGGAAGGCGGCGGTCATGGCCAGCCGCCCGGCACGGAGCCTGAAGGCGAGGCTGGTCAGGCAGGGCACCGCGTCGGGCTGCTCGCCGGGAACGGTCAGCGAGATCCAACCGCTCTTGGTGTACGGCTTGGAACGGAGCACGTCGACGATCCAGCCGAGCTGGTCGACACCGAGCAACTGGCGGAGCCGCCCTCCGTAACTGTACTTGAAGGGTGGCACGATCGACCGCTCGCTGAACTTGCTGGCGTACAGCGGGATCTTCCCCGCGTCGCCGTAGCACTTCAGGACCGGATCGTCCCAGGCCAGAGTGGTGATCTCGAACAGTACCGCCGGTGCCTCGATGATCGGGCCGCGGTCGTCCAGGGCGGGCCGGCCGTTGTTCGTCACGTGTCGCATCAGCCAGATCCACGTCTCCCCACAAGACGCGAATCTGAGGAGGTCGGGCATTCAGGTCTCCACGTTGGGGAAATGGAAGGGATTGTGTGGGAGCCGGCGTTGCCGGGAAACGTTGGCGCGGATGTAGTAGACGAAGTAGTGGATCATTGTGAGCAGCCCGATGATCACCAGGAGCAGGGCCGTGGTGGGCACGGCTCCGATCATCCCGAGCACGCCGACCGCGATGTAGGAGCTGTTGACCAGGGCCAGCATCATCACATTGATCCCCGGCCAGGCCAACGGCGCGTACGTCTCCGGATAGCGGGGGTCCACCGGCAGGTTGGGAGTCCAGCCGAGGGCCGAGAACTGGTCCTTGAGGTGGACGACGTAGAGCAGACGGAAATTGTTGAGCGCCCGCGCGGTTCTCATGTGCGCGTTCACCGCCTCGATCAGCCGCAGGAAGGGCAGTACGCTGAGCAGCCCGAACGCGGCGACCGTCGCGAACAGGTACCAGGGCACGCCCTGCCATGAGGTCAGCATGTTCGGGCTGATCACTTTCGCGCCGGTCAGCGCGATCGCGGCGGCGAACGGGGCGGAGAGCAGGCTCATGGAGAGCCTGGTCATCTTGATGCGCTCGTCCTTGGCGGCCAGGTAGACCTGGTACGTCCCGGTGAAGTCCACGGACACGAGGGCAAGGAATTCCCTGGGTGCCACTGGCAGCCCGTCCAGGGTCTCGGGCAGTGCTTCCGCGGTCGCCCGCGGTGACATCTTCCGCATCGGGACCCCACTTTCGACGAAGAGTGGATTTTCCCGTAGGAAGATATTGACTCACTTGTCAGGCTAATGAGTGTGTTTTGACGACATATATCTCAGGACTTCTGCGGGCACGTCACCCACGGGGCGCGGCCGGCCGTTCACGGCGGCGGGGCGGGGCCCGCCGGTGCCCTTCAGCCTTCCGCCGTCCCGGTCCCACCGGCCAGCAGTGCCTCCTCCACGGAGGCGGCCATCGTGAAGTAGCCCAGCAGCCCGGTGGTGGCGAGCATGTGGCGCAGCGTCCGGCTCGCCCCGGTCACCACCAGGCGGGTCTGCGTCTCCTGGCTCCGGCGCAGGATCCACAGCAGCTCCGCGAGCCCGGTGGAGTCGCAGAAGGTGAGCCCCGCCAGATCGAGGATGAGCAGGGGGGTGGCCTCGGCCCGGGTGCCCGGAGCCGTCTCGAATGGGGGCGGGACCAGTGGGGACGGGGAGGGTGGGTTCTCCGGGAGGAGCGGCGGGGGAGAGAGCGGAGAGCCGTCGGTGCTCGTGCTCCAGAAGCGGGCGAGTTCCCTCCGGAAGATCGGTGCGTAGTCGTAGTCGAGTTCGCCGATCGCCCGGACCACGATGGCGCCCTCGTGCGCGCCGGTCGAGACGGAGAGCGCGTTCACACCTTCGGGTGGCATGGAAAGACTCCTTAAGCCCGCGGTTCACAAGGCGGGCGTTCCCTCCGTCTTACCAGGTATGTGGAGTCGGCTGCCCCACCGGAGGGCGGAATCATCTGTCTCCGCCGGCTCCGCGAGGTCTTTTCTTATCCCCATGCGCTCTCCTTCGTCCGGATCGCCGCCTGCCGCGGGCCGCGGTGTGGCGCCGGACGGCGGGCGGCTAAGTTGGATCCGCCCATATCATTTATCTCACGAGCTAAATCTCTTAGATGGTAAGGAGAATTCGCGATGGAAGGCAAGTCCGGCCCCGGGGCCTCGCCGCTGGATGTCCTGAGCCGGATGGACCAGCTGATCGCGTTGAGCATGGTCGGGCAGCACACGCTCGCCGAGCGCCTTGGCATCAACGTCACGGACCTGACGTGTCTCGGCTTCATCCTCGGCGCGAAAGGGGAGGCGCTCACCGCGGGGCGCCTCGCCGAACTGGCGGGTCTCACCACCGGGGCCGTCACCGGGGTGGTCAACCGCCTGGAGAGCGCGGGCTACGCCCGGCGCGTCCCCGACCCCCACGACCGCCGTCGCGTCCGGATCGTCCCCGAGGGGGACCCGGCCGCCCGCATCGCGGTGGCGTACGAACCCACCTACCGGCGGCTCATCGAGCTCTTCGAGAGCTACGGCCCGGACGAGCTGGCCGTCGTCTCCGACTGGTTCACCCGCGCCGCCGACGCCATGCGGATCTCGCTGGCCGAGATCCGCGAGTCTCCGGCGCCCTAGCCCCGCCCGGCGGCGCGGGTGCGTCAGTCGTTCCTGAAGGGGTCGTGCTCCGCCAGCAGCTTGTCCAGCCTGGCCTGGTCGACGCGGCTGACGACCGTGGCCTCCTCGCTGCGGTCCCGGACGCACTTGGCGAGAGTGAACGTCGACGTCACCACGTAGAGCAGCCCGATGCCCATGAAGGACCGGACCCAGGTGGTCACGGGCAGGTAGGCGATACCGATCACCATGGCCGCCACCGACAGTCCGAACGAGATGACGGCCTGCAGGTAGAAGGCGGGGGTCGTGGTGTTCTTCACCGGTCGTGTCATGCCTTCCATCGTCGAGACCATCCGCCTTTCGAGGCATGAGTGCGGCTACTTAGTTACCGGTGAGTACGGCAGTGCGGCGACCGGCCTGAGGTGCTGAAAGCCCGCTTCGCCAAGGGGGGTCCGTGAACCGCCACGGCGACATGGGATGATTGCCGGACCATGCCCGCGACCTGGCCTTTCCGTATCGCCCGCGCCGCCGCTTTCGCCGCGGTCTGCCTGGGCCTGAGCGTGATGGCGCATGTCCTCGCGGGAGGCTCGGTCTCCGCGCCGAGCGCGGCCGCCGCCCTGGCCCTCGCCTTCGGCGCGGCCCTCGCCGCCTCGGGGCGCGAGCGCACGCTGGCGGTGATCCTGCCGCTGCTGGCGGGTGTGCAGGCCGGGGTGCACGTGCTGTTCTCCCTCGCGCACGCGGCGTCCCCCGTCGAGCTCATCGGGCATGTCCACGCGGGGCTGCTGCCCGGACTGGGCATGCTGGTGACGCACGGGTGGGCCGCCGGGCTGACCGCGCTCTGGCTGGCGCGCGGCGAGGCGGCGCTGTGGGCGCTGCTGCGACGGCTCGGTGCGCGGCTAGGCCGCGTGCTCATCGTGCCCGTGACCCCGGCGTACGTGTCCTTCCTCGCCCCGCCCGCGATCGAACCGGGCGTTCTCCGCTCCGCCGTGCTGCGCCACGTTCTCAGCCGGCGTGGCCCTCCCCGGACCGTCACCGCCGCCTCCGGCTGACCGCGCGGGTCACCCGGGGGCATCAACCGTTCCCGAGCCCGCACGCGCGGGCCTGCGCCGACGCGGCCTTCCTGCCGCCCGGCGGACCGAACCAGCGTGACAGTTCCGGGCTGCCTGCCCGGCATGGCCATCGAGCGGCGATCGGCCGCGGCCTGTCGGACGGCCGGCCAGAAGAGAGGCATCATCATGTCCGTTCGTCGTATCACCCCTGCCGGAATCCTGGTCGCGGCCGCGGTGGCCCTGGCCGGGTGCGGCTCCCAGAGCACCGTCGCCCCGGCAGCGGCCCCCGCCGCGGCCCCCGCCACCTCCGCCGCTCCCGCGTTGACGATCACCGACCCGTGGGTGAAGACCGCCAAGAAGGGGATGAGCGCCGCCTTCGGCACCCTGGTCAACAACACCGACGCCGAGGTGACGGTCCTCTCCGCCGCCTCGCCGCTGTCGCCGAAGGTCGAGCTGCACGAGGTCGTCGACTCCAAGGGAAAGATGATCATGCGCCCCAAGGAGGGCGGGATCGTGATCCCGCCGAGGGGCACCCACCGGCTCCAGCCCGGCGGTGACCACATCATGCTGATGGGCGTCACCGAAGCGGTGAAGCCCGGAGCCGAGATTCCCTTCACCCTCAATCTCAAGGACGGCAAGACCCTGGAGTTCACCGCGGTCGGCAAGGACTTCGCCGGAGGCCAGGAGAACTACCAGCCCGGCACGGACCCGGAGGGCCACGAGGGCATGGGCACGGGCGAGAGCCACGGCTGAGCGGGAAGCGGAGTAGAACTCATGCCAGATCCCCGAATCAGCCGTAGGGGACTGCTCGCGGGGGGCGCCGTCACCGCGGCCGGCGCCCTCGCCGCGTGCGCTCCCGACCAGGCTGTCCCCCCGGCCGCTCCCCGGCCCGCTCCGGCCGTCCCCGTCTCCGGCGGTTCCGCGGTGGAACCCTTCGACGGGGTCCACCAGGCGGGCATCGCGACCCCGCCACAGGCGACGGTGACCGGGACGAGTGCGACGGTGTCGGGGTTGGGGGTGTGCGAGGC
>NZ_JBEXUE010000451.1:0-8089 GCF_040614275.1 Streptosporangium sp. NPDC006013 | reverse complement strand
AAGAGGATCAGCAGCAGCCGGGCGTGCGGGTCGGTGAAGATCAGTGGCAGGGCCACCAGGACTATCGCGTAGACCGGCCTATCCGCCGGCCGGGGCGCGAAGCTGCGCGATCAGCGCCTCCGCGTCTCGGACGAGCACGGCGCGCACCGCGGCGTCGGTCACCTTGCGCGGGTCGCGGGCGTGTTTCACGAACTGCTCCAGGGACTTGACGGCGTTCTTCGTCTTGCCCTTGTCCGCGTGCTTCCTGGCCTCCTTGAGCTGGTCGTTCAGCGAGCCGCTCGTCACCAGGCCCGCCGCCCTGAAACCGTCGAGGAGCTTCTGAAGGTCGGCGAAGGAGGTCGTGACCTCGAACGCGATGGTCTGTTTCGTGACGTGGCCCGCCTTGTCCTTCGCGGTGACGGTCAGCGTGTTCGCGCCGAGCGCCAGCCGCCACAGGTCGACCGGCTTGCCGGAGGTGACCTGCAGGTCACCGATGGCCGCCGTCACGCTCGCCACTCCCGAGGCCGCGTCCGACGCCGAGAAGACGGGGGTGAGGGACGCGGAGTCACCGTACTTACCGGCCTCCACCCCGCTCACGGACAGGACCGGGGCGGTCTTGTCGATCCGCACCGTGACCTTGCCGACCTGCGAGACGTTGCCCGCGTTGTCGGTCGCCCGGTAGAACACCTCGACGGCACCCTCGGCACTCAGCGTGACCGGGTTGTTGGCGTTCGACCACGTGGTACCACCGTTGAGCGAGTACTGCCGGCTCGCCACCGTGCCGTTGTCGGTCGCGGTGACCGTCAGCGTGACGTTGCCGGTGTACCAGCCGTTCTCTCCGCCCGGCTGGGCAGGGGCGAGCGTGGCCGACACGGTCGGGGGCGTCTCGTCCCCGACCCCGACGCCCTGGAAGGTGAACCCGTCGACCTCCACGCCGCCGGTCGAGGTGACGTAGAGTTCCCCGCTGCCGGTCGGGGCACCGGTGAGCGCGGTGTCCACGTTCTGCCAGCCCGCCCCGGCGGGCACGGTCACGGTGGCGAACGGATCCGCCGTCGCCGAGCCCCACCGCAGGGACAGCGTTCCCGCACCGGAGGCGCGGGTCCGCACGCCGGTGATGCCGGCGAAGTTCACCGGGTCGTACGCGATCCAGTCCCCGGCGTCGAACGACGTGATCTTCGCCAGGCCGGACGCGCTCTCGTCCTCCACCCTCGTGACACCGCTGCTCGCGTCCGCGTGCTCGGCCTGCAGTTGCTTGGGGTTGAGGATGAGCGTGGCGTCGCCGAGCGCCCCGGGGATGTCACCGGCACCGTTGTCCCGGTAGCTCACCACGACGACGCCGAAGATGTTCTCGGTCTCGCCGTGCTCGGGGGCGTCGGCCGGTGTCGGCCACGCGCCTGAGCATCCGGTGCCGAGGGTCTCCGGATGCGCGTGCACGTCGTGGCCGAGCCCGAAGGTCCACTGCACCCGGCTGCACACGGGGTTGTCTCCGTCCTCCTTGTCGGAGACCTTGACCTGGAAGGGCACCGCGTCGCCCCAGTCGAAGAAGGCGCCGTTGCCCGGTGTCTGGATGGTCACCTCGGGCGCGGTGTTGCCCACGGTGATCTCGGTCGAGGTGAGCCCGAACCTGCCCTGCGCGTCGGTCACACGAAGCCGGGCGGCGTACTGCCCGAGCACGGTGTAGGTGTGCGAGGCCGTGACGCCGGTGGCGTCGAAGGTCCCGTTGCCGTCGAAGTCCCACTCGTAGCGCAGCGGGCCCGGCTCGGTGTCGGTCGACGACGCCGCGCTGAAGTCGACGGTGAGGGGCGCGGTACTGCTCGACGACGGCTTGGCGACGATCTTCGCCTGCGGGGTCTTGTTCCCCTCGGCGTAGTCGATGCGGTACAGGCCCGCGTCGGGGTTGGCGCGGAAGAAGCCGTCGCCGTAGTCGAGCACGTACAGCGATCCGTCGGGGCCGAACTCGATGTCCATCGGGCTGTCGGTGATCGGCATCGCCGCCGCGGTCAGCGCGCTGTTGGGCAGGAAGTGTTCGAGCTTGGTCACCGGCCCGTCCGGCGCCGTCACGGTGAACGCCGCGAGATAGTCCTGCGAGAACTCGGCGAAGAAGAACTTCTTGTCCCAGTACTCGGGGAACTTCGTCGTCGACGGGTTCGCCGCGTCGTAGTGGTAGACGGGGCCGCCCATCGGCCCCTGCCCGCCCGCCGCCTCGAAGTCGGTGAGCCCGGCCCACTCCGCCGGCTGGTGGGTGTTGTTGTCACCGTAGTAGAGGTCCGCCGGGGTCGCGGGAGGCAGCGTGTCCAGCCCGGTGTTCCACCGCGAGGTGTTCGCCGGTCCGGCCGCGCAGTCGAACCACGCGCGCGGCGTCGAGGTCGCGAAGTTCCAGTCGTTGTAGTTGAAGTTGTCGCCGGTGCAGTACGGCCAGCCGCTGTTCATCGGCTTGTCGATGGGGGTGACGTTCCACTCGACGTAGCCCAGGGGGCCCCGGGCGGGGTCGGGTGCCCCGGCGTCGGGGCCGTAGTCACCCCACGACACCGTGCCGGTCACGTCGTCGACGTCCATGCGGAAGGCGTTCCGCACGCCCGTCACGAAGATCTCAGGACGGGTCTTGGCCGTTCCCGGCGGGAACAGGTTGCCGGCCGGGACCGTGTAGGAGCCGTCCTCCTGCACGGTGATCCGCAGGATCTTGCCGCGCAGGTCGTTGCTGTTGCCCGCGCCGCGCCGCGCGTCGAGCCCCGGATTCATCCCGGGGGCGTCGTTGTTGGGCGCCATGCCGTTGGCCCCGGGCGTGCCCGCGGGGGTGTTGTCGCCGGTGGCGAGGTAGAGGTTGCCCTCGGCGTCCCAGTCCATGTCGCCCGCGACATGGCAGCACTGCCCGCGCTGCGCCTCGATCTTGATGATGACCTGCTCGGTGGAGAGGTCCAGGGCGTCACCGGTCCATTTGAACCGGGACAGCTGGTTGTAGCCCTTCCACTGGTTCCAGTACGACTCGTCCGCGCCCGCGGGCAGCGAGTTGGGCGCCGACCCGGTGGGGGTCGTCTCCGGGTACGGCGCTGTCATCGTCTTCGGCGCGTAGTAGACGTAGACCCACTTGTTCTGGGCGAAGCCGGGGTCGATCGCGATCGTCTGGAGACCGTCCTCGGAGTTCGCGTAGACGGGGATCGTGTTGATGACCTTGGTGATGCCGGTGTCGCCGTCGGTCAGGCGGATGTCACCGTTGCGGGCGGTGTGCAGGACCCTCCTGTCCGGGAGGACCGCCATGTCGATCGGCTCGCCGACGTTCTTGGTCAGCGTGATCTTCTCGTAGTTCGACCAGTGCGTAGCGGCTTCATGGGCGTGTGCGGGTGCGGGCGCGGCGACCAGCACCACCGAGGGGAGCAACAGAGCGGCGAGTGCCCTGCCGACCGTCATGCGGGTACGCTTCAATTTCCTGAGCCTCTTCTTCAGGGGGGTGTCAGGACAGGGCGGACCGCCACTCGCGCCGGGGCAACGGCAGCGATCACGTGGCGGTCCGCCGAACCTCTCGGGTTCTTCGAGTGGCGCGTCAGTGGCGACCGCGGCGCAGGGCGGCCATGTTCTTGTAGCTGAGATCCGCGTACTGCAGCGAGCGGCCCGGCTCCGCCGTTCCTCCGGGCGCGTTGTCCTGCTCGTACATCGGGTTGTGGCGCTTCTCTATGTCCAGCTTGGAGAAGAAGGCGCTGTAGTCGATGTCCCCGGTGCCGAACGGCACCATGTCGTAGCCGTTGGCGGTGGTCTCGTTGGCCTTGCCGTCCTTGGCGTGGAACAGCGGGAAGCGCTTCTCGTTCTGCCGTACCAGCTTCAGGGGGTCGAAGATGTCGGTCTTGGTGGAGCCGTTACGCGCGGTGTAGGTGCGGTGCTTGAACTGGGCCACGTGCGCCCAGAAGATGTCCATCTCGAGATAGACGTTCCTGCGACTGGTGATCTTGAGGAAGTACTCCAGCTTCCGGACGCCCGACGAGCGGGTGGGCCGGCCCAGTTCGTCGAGCGGGCCCTCGTCGAGGAGGAAGCCGTACGCCGCGTCGTGGTTGTGCGTGTACAACTTGAGGCCGGCGGCCGAGGCGATCGAGCCGAGGCCGTTCCATTTCTGGGCGGCGACGTCCCAGTCCGCCTTGTAGGCGCTGTTGGTCGGGTCGCCGCCGGTGCCCACGTGCTCCATGCCGAGGATGTTGGCGATCTCCAGGGTCCGCTTGAAGCGATCGAGGTCGGCCTCGGTGAGTGGCCAGGAGCCGGGGATGAAGCCGTGGTTGCCCTGTGCCTTGAGCCCGTTGTCGTCGAGCCACCGGCGCAGCAGCCGGGCGCCCTCGACGGTCTCCAGGTCGGCCCCGCCCTCGGCGTTCGCGTGCTGGCGGTAGCCCGCGAACTCCACCTGCTTGTAGCCGATCCGGGAGAGCTCCTCGAACACGCGCCGGAAGCCGGCGGGCAGGTTCGTCGCCGGATCGCGGGAGATCACGTCGCGGACGGTGTAGAGGATGATGCCCCGCTTGGCCTCCGGCACCAGCACGTTCTTGTCGCCGTGGCCATGGCCGCGTTCCTGCTCGTCACCGGGGGACGCGTACGCGGCCGACGCGAGCGGGCCGACCGCCGACATGGCGGCCACCGCGGTGACTCCCGTCGTGGCCGCGAGGAACTGGCGACGGTTCAGCCCGAGCCTGCGGCGCAACGCGCCGGCGACCTCGTCGATCTCTTCTTCGTGTGCGCTCATCTTTTCCTACTTCCGTGTGGGTGGATGGAGCCCCGTGATCCCCGATGCCTCGACCGAGTGACCATCGACCCCTTTCCGCCGCAGGTCCGGCGGCATCGCCCGGCAGGTCATCTCCCCGCGGGGGCCTGCCGTGGATGCCACCGACCGACTCACTTCGCCCTCTCGATGCCGTGCAGAGAACTTGGCGTGGAAGTTACGCGTCTTTTACCCATTTAGGAAGCACTTTTGTCGTGATCTCTTGAACTTTCTGTCGCCCACGACCAAAGTCGCCCTAGCGCACGATCTTGGTCACCAGGCCCCGAACGCCCCAACCCCGGGGAGTCTTCCCAGGTAGGCCTGGGTGACCGCCCTCCAGGACGCCGAACCGGGCTCCGGTTCGCAGGAACCCGAGCAGGTTGATCCGGCAGGCGCCCGCGACCGCTCACATCCACGGCACGCGGATCGACCTGCGACGAAGCGTCGCGCAACCCGGTCGGACGAGAGCTTTGGTTGAAAGCCTCGCGACTTTCGCCCATAATCGGCAGAAGCATCGGGCGACACGCGGCCGGCGGGCACCTTGCCGACGGGTCGGACCGGGGCACGACCAGGCCAAGTTCAGAACCAAGTAGAAGAGACGGGCCGTCAGGGGCGGGGCGGGACGTCCGGGGCCGCGGTGTAGCCGGGGTTCGCCACGGCCAGCTTGTCCCGTACGGCCGCCGCCAAGGCGTCGAGAAGATCCGGGCCGTCCAGCCCCTCGCGGATCGCGGCGGCGAGCTCGGCATCCGAGGCGAAGCCGAGCTCGTCGAGGCGCACGCGGTGGGCGGCGTGCTGCGCGGGTCCGAGTTCGAGCTCCCGCTCGACCATGCTCAGCACGTTGACCGCCACCCGGGTGTGGAAACGGACCCGGCCCTCGACGACCGGGAGCACATCGCTCTCCAGAAAGTCACGGACCGCGGCGACGAGCCGAGCCGCGGACGGCATGTCATGGGGCATGCCCTGCGACATAAGGAACTCCTTATCCGTTGACGCGGCAACGAATCTCCGGTGAGATCATTCCATGAGCTTCGCGGTTCCCGACAGCGTCCGGCCGATTCGTGACGCCGTCCACGCGTTCATGACCGAACGGGTGGAGCCGGCGGAGGCCGTACTCCACGAGGCCGGGCCCGAGGCCGCCTCGCTCCTGCGCGAGCTGCAGGCACAGGCGAAGAAGGAAGGGCTGTGGGCCCTCGGGCACCCCCGCGAGTTGGGCGGCGGCGGATTGCCCTTCCTCGACTACGTGCACGTGAACGAGGTGCAGGGCCGCAGCGAGTTCGGGCAGTTGGCGCTCGGCACGTTCACCCTGCAGGACTCGCTGATGCTGCGCCTGCACGCCAACCCCGAGCAGCGCGAGCGATTTCTCGCCCCGCTGGTCCAGGCGGAGATCTGGCCGAGTTTCGCGATGACCGAGCCGAACGTCTCCAGCAGCGATCCCACCCAGCTCCAGACCACGGCGGTGCTGGACGGCGACGAGTGGGTGATCAACGGCCACAAGTGGTTCACCACCGGGGCGGACCGGGCCGCGTACACGACGGTGATGTGCCGTACCGAGCCGGACGCCGCCCCGCACCTGGCGTTCTCCATGATCCTGGTGCCGACCGACACACCCGGCTACACCATCGTGCGCGACACCCCGGTGCTGGGCATCGACGGCGGTCACTGCGAGGTCCGCTACTCCGACGTGCGGGTACCCGCCTCCAACCTGCTCGGGCCGCGCGGCCAGGGCTTTGTCATCGCCCAGCAGCGGCTGGGCCCCGGCCGGATCTTCCACTGCATGCGCTGGCTGGGCCAGGCCCAGCGGGCCTTCGACCTGATGTGCCGCCGCCTGCACGAGCGCAGCGCCTTCGGCCGGCCACTGGCGGACAGGCAGCTGATGCGCCAGCACGTGTTCGACTCCTACACCGAGATCCAGTCGGCCCGGCTGCTGACGTTGAGCGCGGCGGAGGCCATCGACCGGGGTGAGCAGGCGCGGGTGGAGATCGGAGTGGCCAAGGTGGCCGGGGCACGGATGCTGCACAACGTGATCGACCGGGCCATCCAGGTGTACGGTGCCGCGGGGCTGACCCCGGACACCCCGCTGGACCGGATGTACCGGCACGCCCGAGCCGGTCGCATCTACGACGGCCCCGACGAGGTGCACATCGACTCGGTGGGCCGCCGGATCCTGGGCGAGTACGCGGCGGGGGGCAACTGGGAGTTCGGCCTTCGATGATCGACGACCTCGTCTCGGATGTGTTCGGGCCGGGCTCGGCCGTCACCTCTCGGACCCGGCTGCCGGGTGGTGCGTCGCGGGAGACGTGGGCTCTGGACGTCATCGTTCCTGACGGCGTCAGACATGAGCTGATCCTGCGCCTGGGCTCTCCGGGCACCGTCCCGGATACGGGAATCGGATCGGCCGGGATCGGCCTGGCCGGGGAGGCGCGGCTGATGCGGGCGGCGGAGGCGGGCGGCGTTCCCGTGCCCCGGGTACTGGCCGCCGGAGAGTCGTACATTCTGATGAGCCGGGTGGACGGGGAGACGATCCCGCGCAGGATCCTCCGCGACGACGCCTTCACGGACGCCCGGCCGCTGCTGGCTGCCCAGTGCGGCGAAATCCTGGCCGCGATCCATCGCATGCCGCTGGTCTCGCTCACGCCCAGGACCGATCTCGGGATTCCGGCAGGCGCGCAGTCGATCGAGCCGGACGACCCGCTCCGGTCGTGGCGGGACATCCTGGATCTAACCGGCAGTGCGCACCCGGTCTTCGAGCTGGCCTTCCGCCGCCTTTCCGGCTGCCGCCCCGTGAGCGAGCGGGTGACCGTCGTGCACGGCGACTTCCGGAACGGCAACCTCGTCATCGGCCCTGACGGGGTCCGATCGGTGCTCGACTGGGAGCTCGCCCACGCCGGCGATCCGATGGAGGACCTCGGCTGGTTGTGCGTGAAGTCCTGGCGGTTCGGGTCGCCGCTGCCGGTGGGCGGGTTCGGGGAGTACGAGCGGCTCGTCCAGTCCTACGAGCGGGCGAGCGGGTATCCCGTCGACCGCGACGCGCTGCGCTGGTGGGAGACGTTCGGTGTGCTGAAGTGGGGGATAATCTGCGTCACGCAGACCCTGCGCCACCTTGAGGGCGGCGCCCGATCCGTGGAACTGGCCGCGATCGGCCGCCGTGTCTGTGAGACCGAATGGGATCTCCTGGAGACACTGTCCTGAACCGAGACGCCATCTCCTGGGAGGTTCTCTCGGCACCCGCTTTCGAAACCATCCCTGAGGGCGCGAGGAGCCCCGGCCTTTCGGAACCCTTCCCGGAAAGCACGAAGGCCCCCACCAAAAGGTGAGGGCCCTCAATGAAAGATTGTCCGGCGGCGACCTACTCTCCCACACCGTCCCCGGTGCAGTACC
>NZ_JBEXUE010000450.1:0-8116 GCF_040614275.1 Streptosporangium sp. NPDC006013 | reverse complement strand
GAACCGGATTCCGCCGTGGCGATGCCCCGGGACACATGATGGGGGGAATCCCCTTAGCGCAACCTCCCCGGCCGCCGGAACGCGCTGGGCCATCCACGCCTCCAGGCCCTCCACTCGGGTCCGTGTCACCAGCCGCCAAGTAGAGCGTCCGCGCAGGTCGTGAGCGTCTCAGAACCATTTCTTAGAAGGTTCCGGTTCTGAGAGGAGTTCTGCGAGTGGCGACCTGGGCGAACGTCTCGCCGAACGAAGGTGCCGCCGACCTCGCACAATCGGTCATTTGTGAGAACCGCGCACAGCGGCGGTCGTGTGCGGTCAGCTGGCACTCAGGGCCGACCGTTTTTCCTGTCTTGACAATTATTCCTTTCGGTTGAACACTGGAGTGGTATCCGACGCAGCCGTGGTCGAAAACCGACCACTGACGCAAGCGGCCACCCACCCCTCGGCAAGGAGACCGACGTGTCCAGATCTACCTCGATCGCCCCTGACCACGGGCCGATCACGACCAGCCGTCGCGCGCTGTGGTTGCCGGGCCTCGCATTCGCCGCGGGAGGTGCTGTCGCCGCGACGGTGGTCGCCGCTGCGGCGGACGCCTTCGGCGTGTCGCTTGAGATCGGCGGTGAGCGAATACCACTGCTGGGCTTCACGCAGCTTGCATTTGTGTTCTCTGTCGTGGGCGTCGCGCTGGCAGCCTCCTTCCGGAGGTGGTCAGATCGGCCCGCCCGGGCGTTCGTCCGAACAGCCGTCGCGCTGTTGGCGGTGTCTCTTCTGCCCGACTTCCTGGTCCCCGATGCTGACGCCGCTACGCGGGTGACGCTGATCCTCACCCACATCGCGGTCGCTGCCATCGTCATTCCGGGGCTCCGATCCCGCCTGCGATAGCTGCCGCACGCGCCTCGGAAGGTGCCGCCGCAGTTGCCTTGGCCGCAGCCCGGTTCGCCGTTTCGGCGGGCCCACCAACAACCTCTCTTGTCTTGTCAGATTTTCTATTCCAACGGAGGTTGGGCTGGTGCTGGATGTTGCTGTGATCGAAGAAGCCGCCGCGGCCGAGGCGTCGCTGGACCCGATGAGGTCCCGGATCCTCGCCGCCCTGGCCGAACCCGGCTCCGCCACCATGCTGGCCGGCCACCTGGGGCTGCCACGGCAGAAGGTCAATTACCACGTCAAGGAGCTGGAACGGCACGGGCTGGTCGAGCTCGTCGAGGAACGGCGCAAGGGAAACGTCACCGAGCGGGTCTACCGCGCCACCGCCTCCTCCTACGTCATCTCCCCCAGTGCCCTGGCCGCCGTGATCCCGGACCCCTCCCGTGCGCCCGACCAGCTTTCCGCCCGCTGGCTGTTGGCGCTGGGGGCCCGGTTGGTGCAGGAGGTCGGGTCGCTGCTGACCGGCGCCTCCCGGGCCGGGCGGCGGGTCGCCACCTTCGGCATCGACGCCGAGGTCCGGTTCGCCACGGCCGCCGACCGGACGGCCTTCGCCGACGACCTGACCCAGGCCGTGGCAGCCCTTGTCGGCCGCTACCACGACGAGGCCGCCCCGGAGGGCAGGAGCTACCGCATGGTCATCGGGCTGCACCAGATACCCGCGGCACCGTCCGCCGCCGCAGGAACCGCGGCCGGCCCGGAGCAGCAGGCCGGGGGGACACACGCGACCGAATCCGACGCAGGACAGGAGCACCGAGGATGACGCACCCCTTCGAGATCGAGCTGGAGACGACCTGCCGGCGGGCCCGGAGCAGGTCTGGGAGGCCATCGCGACCGGGTCGGGGATCGACCTCCTGGTTCACGGGCCGCAACGCGGTCGATCCGCGCGAGGGCGGCGTCGCCGCCATGGACACCGGGGACAACCCGGCTGAGGCGGTGATTACCGCCTACGAGCCCGGCCAACGCTTCGCCACCCGTACCACCCAGGGCGAGGACGGCCGGTTCATGGTCTTCGAGTACCTGATCGAGGGACGAGACGGCGGCAGCACCGTGCTCCGCGTCGTCCACAGCGGCCTGCTCGGCGACGACTGGCAGGACGAGTACGACGCCCTGCGCCGCGGCCGGCCCTTCCACCTCCACACGCTGCGCGAGTACCTGGCCCACTTCCCCGGACGCACGGCGGTCCCCGTCTTCGCCTTCGCGCCGTCGCAAGGCAGGTCGGCGCAGGAGACCCGGGCGACACTCACCCGTGGGCTGTCGCTGCCGGCCCCGGCCGCCGTAGGCGACCGGGCACATGTCGAGCCGGCGGGGCTGCCGCCGCTGGACGGCGATGTGGTCCGCACCGCCGACGCGATCTACACCTTCCACCACGGCCCCGGCACCGCACTGATGTTCCACCACCTGTTCGGGCCGGACACGCACGGAGCAGAGGCCGCCTGGCAGCACTGGCTGACCGGCCTCCTCAGCTGACCCCCGGACACCCCACCGAGCCCCCGCCCCTCGGACACACCCGAAGCGGCGGTGAGCAAGACAGAACACCACACACCCGAAGGAAAGCACCATGCGTACTCTGATCAGCTCCGCCTTCATCTCACTCGACGGCGTCGTGGAGGGCCCGGGCGGCGAGCCCGGCTACCGCAACACCGGATGGACCTTCAAGGAGGTCGAGTTCGTCCCCGAGGCGTTCGAGATCAAGGGGCGGGAGCAGCAGGAGGCCACCGCGGTCCTGATGGGCCGGGTCAGCTACGAGGCGTTCAGCCCGGTGTGGCCGGACATGGAGGAGTTCGCGCACTACAAGACGATGCCGAAGTACGTCGTCTCCACCACCCTCACCAACGACAAGCTCGTCTCCAACTGGGGCGAGACGACCATCCTTCGCTCCCTGGACGAGGTCGCCGCCCTCAAGGAGACCGACGGCGGCCCGATCATCGTCCACGGCAGCGCCTCGCTGAACAACAGCCTCGCCGACGCGGGCCTCATCGACCGCTACCACCTCCTCGTCTACCCGCTGCTGCTCGGCGCCGGCAAGCGCCTGTTCCCCGCCACCGACAAGGACACCCAGAAGCTCAAGCTCATCGAGCACGAGGCTTACAGCAACGGCCTGCAGAAGCAGGTCTTCGACGTCCTCCGCTGAGGGCGCTCCGGTCATCTAGGGGGTCAGCCCACATAAGCCCAAAACCCACACTGGGATGATCTTGAAGGGTTTGGCGGCGGGGTTGATGAAGCTGTGATCTTCTTCGCCTGTTGTGCGTGTGTTCGTCTCGCTACGGTTTGTTCCGTCCGTTGAAGGCTCGCAAGATCGCGGCCAAGGCGATGACCCGGGCGGCTTGGGTGAAGAACCATCCGCCGGATCTGATCAACGTGGCGTTGGAGCGGCTGGCGCGGGCGCGGTTGGAGCTGCCGGCGTTCTCGACGCTGGATGCCATGGAGTCGACGATCCGCACTCAGGTCAACGGGCAGATCTTCCAGACGATCTGGCGGCGTCTGAGCGCGCAGGACCGTGCCCGTATCGAGGCGTTGCTGGTGGTCGGGCCGGGCGGCAAGAGTGGTCTGGACCGGTTGAAGAAACCGGCGCGGCGGGTGAGCTGGTCGAAGTTCAGGGAGCAGGCCGCCCACCTGGCGTGGGTGGAGGGGTCGTGCGATACCGAGGCGGTGCTGGAAGGCATCGCCGCCTCGAAGATCGCCGATTTCGCCGGGGAGGCCGATGCGGCCGACGCCGACGTGCTGGCCCGGACCTACACCGTCGACGCCAAGCGGGTCGCGTTGCTGGTGTGCCTGATGCACACCGCCCGGGCGCGGGCGCGTGATGATCTCGCCGAGATGTTGTGCAAGCGGATGGCGGCCACGAACAAGAAGGCCAAGGCCAAGCTGGAGGAGATCCACCTGCGGCAGCGGCAGGTGGTGGAGAGCCTGATCCTCACCTACCGGCGCCCGCAGCACCCCGGCTCTCCGATGTGAGCGGACTGGAAGGAGCCGGGGCGATGCTGGGGCGGTCGAGGTCAGGCGATCTTGGGCGTGCAGCGCATGCTGACGTACACGCAGGGAGTGCCGTTGGTCAGAGTGGAGAACACCACCGGGATGTAGTCCTCGCCGGAGGCGGCGAACACCGTCTGCGACACCGGCGTCAGGTCCGCCTCCAGCGGTGGGGAGAAGTCCTTCATGCCGTCCACGAACTCATACCGGATGCGTGCGGCTCCGTCGTCCTCTTGGGTGATGGTGGTAAGGACGCCCTCGCGCTTGTAGACGCCCACCAGCTCCGTCATGTCCACCTTGGGCGGGGTCGCCGCCGGGGCGAAGGGGGGCGGCATGCGCACCCCGGCCAGCTCGGCCAGTAGTTCGGCGACCAGGTCGACATACAGTCGGCTGAAGTTGCCGCCGTTGGCCAGCAAGACGACGGCCACGCCCGCATGCGGGACGACGCGCAGGTAAGAGTGTTGGGTAACGGCGCTGCCGTCGTGGCCGTAGCCGGGAATGCCATTCCAGTCGTGCAGGGTCCACCCCAGGCCCCAGCCGTCGGCCGACATCGACCACTTGTCCGGGCTGTCGACCTCGCGGCGCTGCATCGCGGCAACAGCGTCGGCGGACAGGACGCGGGTGCCGTCGGCGGCGAGGCCCCCGTCCAGGTGCATCTTGGCGAACCGGGCGACATCGCCGGCCGAGACGATGACCCTGCCGTACGGCCCAGCCGAGCGCGGCATCAGGTCCCAGACCGACGCCGGATCGGGGTCCTGGCCGGGTTCGCCCAGGTGACCCATCGCCACCCGGAAGCGCAGCGCCTCCTCCGGCAGCGTCATCGAGTGCTCCAGCCCGAGCGGGGTGAAGAGCAGGTCTTTGAGCGCCTGATCCCAGGTCTTGCCGGTCAGCACCTCGATGACACGGCCCAGCACGACGTAGCCGAGGCTGCCGTAGGAGATCGCCGTTCCGGGCGGGCAGTCCAGCGCCACCTCCCTGGCCGCCTGGACGTACTTGGCCAGGCAGTCGTCACCACGCCCACCGTCGTAGCTGAAGTCGTTGGTTACCCCGCCGGTGTGCGACAGCAGCTGCCGGATCGTGATCGTCTTGGTGGCTTGCGGGTCGGGGGTGGCGAACTCCGGCAGCACGCTGACGACCGGCGCGTCCAGGTCCAGGGCGCCGGAGTCGACCAGCCGTATCACCAGCGTGGCGGTGTAGGCCTTGGCCAGCGAGCCGGCCAGAAACACCGAGTCGGTCGTCACTTCCACCCCTGTGCCCCGGTGCAGCACACCGCTGGCCAGTTCGTGAATGTTTCCACCGGTCAGCACGGCCAGGGAAGCTCCCGGCACGTGATGAGCGGCGCGCAGCTCATCGAGCCTGGCCTGCCAGCGGTCAACATCGAATCGTGGTGAACTTAGATTCAAAGAGTCAAGGCAACACATTGGGCCGGGGTTCGGTAGCCGAGGTACTTGCGGGGGCGGTTGTTCAGTCGGGCGGCCAGGGCGTCGAGGTCGGCTTGGCTGTACAGGCTCAGATCGATGCCTTTCGGTAGATATTGCCGGATCAGTTTGTTCGTGTTCTCGTTTGTGCCCCGCTGCCATGGGCTGCGCGGTGCCGCGAAGAAGACGTCGACGCCGGTCGCTTCGGTCAGCAGCTGGTGGCCGGCGAGTTCCATACCGCGGTCCCAGGTCAGAGTGCTGAGCAGGCGAGCATCCATCAGTGAGAACGCCTGCTGCAGGGCAGGGATGACCGTCGTAGTGTGACGGCTGGGTAGCGCGACCATGGTCAGGTAGCGGGACTTGCGGTCGACCAGCGTCGCGACCTGGCTGCTCTTGGCTCCGACGATGAGATCGCCTTCGAGGTGGCCGAGCTCGGTTCGGGCGTTGGCTGCGTCAGGCCGTTCCTCGATCGGCCGTGCCCCGGTGATCTGGGAACGCCACTGGCCCTTGACCGTGTTCTTCTTGTTTTTGCGGATGGGACGGCGCGTGCGCAGCTTGGTGCACAGCTCACGCGGGATCACTTTCCAGCGAGTCGTGTAGATCGCGCGGTAGATGCTTTCGTGGCTGATCCGCATGAGCGGGTTGCCGGTGTGCATCAGCCGCAGGTGTCCCACGATCTGCTCCGGGGACCACTCGTTGTCGAGCAGTTCGATCACCAGCTGGCGCAGCATCGGGTTGTCCTGCAGGGCGGACGGTTTTGGGCGACGTGCCTGCTCTTGAGCGCGTTGCTCGGCGGCGACCGCACGGTACTTCACTCGGCCGCCGTTGCGGGCGACCTCCCGGCTCACCGTGGATGCCGGGCGGCCGATCGACACGGCGATCGAACGTAGTGAGGCTCCAGCCTCGATGCCGCGAGAGATCGATTCCCGGTCCTCGGCACTCAAACGGTCGGCCCGGCGCACCCGCTCGGCCGGCGCGCTGCCGCCATGGTGCTTCAGCACCGTGAAAATCGACCCCGGGGGCTTGCCCAGTGCCCGGGAGATCACGCTGATGGAGTCACCGGCGCGCCACCGCCGCCACAAGTCTTCTTTCATCGCATCCGACATTCCCGGCCGACCCATCCGAGTCACGATCCACCCATCCACTAGCAGCGTTGCGTTGATCGTCTGAATCTAAGCCTCCGGAGACCGTCCCGCGCGCACCAGCTCCACCATCTGCCGGCGAAACTCCGGCGGATAGTTGTTCGGCACAGCAGACTCCTTCTTTCGGGAACCAGGGTTCCCCAGAGATCAGGTGTCCACCAAACCGGGTCAACTCCACTGCTGGCAAACCTGGTGATCTTCCACAATGCCCTGGATCTCATGGACGTGGTGCGTATCTTGGTTGCCGAGGGGTGGACCATCACCGCTGATGAGCTCGGAGCGCTGTCGCCCTACCTGCGCGCCTATATCCGCCGCTTCGGCGCCTACGCCACCGACGAGATCGGCGGTAAGCCGGCGGCGTTCAACCCGGAACTCAAGGAGATCGACTTCACCGCCGTCGAGTTGGCCGCCTGACGGTGGTGATTCTGCTGGTGGCGCCACCGGCCTGCCTGCCCCCGGCTCTGTCCGGACCGCCCGTTGCCCAGGCGTACGGTGAGCGTGGTGTCAGGTGGCGCGGCGTGCTCGGGGGTCGCGGGAGGCGACGTGGCTGGCGACGGCGTCGACGCCGGGCCGGGCGTAGCGTTCGAGGGAGCGGACGGAGGCGTGCCGGGAGCGGGCCAGCAGGGTGGGGGTGTTGGTGCCGTCTTCGGCCTCGTGGGTCAGCGCGGAATGGCGTAGCTGGTGCAACGTCCACCCGCCGCGCAGTTCGAGTTCGGCGGGGTCGGTGATGCCGGGGTGGGCCAGCGGCCGGGTGAGGCTCTCGAACAGTTCCGCGGCGCGCCGGTAGGACAGGCGCGCTCGGCCGGTCACCGGGCAGACATCGAGGGTGGGGGTGTGGGCTGGTGCTCGCCGGTCGGTAAGGAAGACCGGGCCGCGAGTGCGGCCCTTGAGCAGCCGGGGCAGCAGCTGGGCGGTGCCGGACTGCCAATGCACCCAGTCGGTGGCGCCGCCCTTGGAGACGATACGGGCGCGCTTGTCGGCAAGGAGGAGATCGTCGATGTCGAGGCTGAGGATTTCCTCGGCGCGGGCGCACGTGTCATACAGGATCCGCCACAGCGTCTTTTCGCGCAGGGGCGCCTTCAGTTCGAACAGCGCGGCGATCTGCCCGCGTGACAGCGCCCGGGGGCGGTCCGGCGGCGCGGGGCGGCGTTCGATCCCGGCGATCGGATTGGTGGCGAGCCAGCCCCGGGTGCGCCACCAGGCGATGGCGGCCTTCAGCACCGACAGCTCCCGGTTGACGGTGTCGGCGTCGACCAGCCGGGCCCGCTGCGCGAAGGTCTCAGCGAGCATGCCGGCGGTGGCTGGCGCGTCCAGGGTGCTGAAGGGGACGGCGGGCGGGGTGGTGCCGCGGCGGGCTCTGCCGAGTGGCGGCTGCTCGCCGCGCGCGAGCCACGTCCAGGTGGTCAGCGAGATCCGGTAGATCCGCTGGGAGGAGGCGGCGATCCCGGCCGAGCGCAGATAGATCTCGACCGCGTCGGTGTAGGTGTCGGGCCGATTATGCCCGAGCGGGATCACGTCGGCGGCGATCAGGCTCATGTGTGCGCCCCTCCCTCTCTGCCACAGTAAATGCGTACACCTCGACCATGATCACCAGTGTGGGTGATCCAGCTCAGCCGGCCGGGTCACCGGGATACGGGCTCATCGGCATGATCGTACGTGCTGACC
>NZ_JBEXUE010000449.1:0-8127 GCF_040614275.1 Streptosporangium sp. NPDC006013 | reverse complement strand
GCGAGCCGGACGTGGACGAGGACGCCGAGTTTGACGACGAGTCGCTGCCGGGCCCGGTGTCCCTCGCTTCCGAATACGCGGTGCACGAGCAGCAGGACGCCGAGCTGGAGCATCGCGTACGGCAGGCGCGCGGCGAACGCGGGGACGAGGAACCGCCAGGCTCCGGGCGTACCGAGCACGGCGAAGTACGACTTCAACAGATCTCCGTCCAACATCCAGACGGAGACTCCGCCCGGCTCGGGAGCCCACCGGGGGTGGTGGGCTTCGACCGGGGTGATACCGCTCTCGCGGCCGCCGAGCGGTCATTGCATGCGCCCCTGTGGAACGCAACAGCCATCTACCTTATGCCACGAACCGCCCTTCTCCCGCTCGGCCGAGCACCACGTGCCCTCGCCGCCCCCTCCAGGCCGTCTCTTCAGACGAGGTCACGGGCACTCAATCGGCCGAACGGTCCAGGGGCTGTCGCCGGGTGGCGCCTATGCTGCCGAGCAGGGTGAGTGCCTGGGCACTGGGGCTGCCGGGTTCGGCATGGTAGATGATCAGCTGCTGGCCGGGCGCGTCACGCACGTCGAAGGCCTGATAGGTAAGGGTCAGGGGGCCGACGTCCGGGTGCATGAGTTGTTTGGCGTCCCGGGTCTTGCCCCGCACGCTGTGGGCGCTCCACAGGGCCGCGAACTCCCTGCTCTGCCCGGTCAGGGTCCGTACGAGCTCGCGGAGCCGGGGATGCTCGGGGTCGAACCCGGCCGCCTGCCGCAGGTTGGCCACGGTGGCCTGGGCGGCCCAGTTCCAGCGGGTGTAGAAGTGCCGTCCCGCGGGGTCGAGGAAGGCCATCCGGGCGAGGTTGTCGGCGGGCTCGAAGGGCGAGAACAGGGCCTCGGCCAGGGCGTTGGCGGCAAGGATGTCCAGGGTGCGGTTGATGACGAACGCGGGAGTGTTCGAGTAGCCGTCCATCAGCTGGCGCAGTGCGGGATCGACCGTGTCCCGGGTCTGGTCCGGCCGCTCGTTCGGCGCGGTGCCCGCCAGCCGGTACAGGTGCGCGCGGGCGTCGGCGTCCAGGTGCAGGGCACGGCTGAGGGCGTCGAGCACCTGGGGTGAGGGGTGGCGTTCGCGCCCCTGTTCCAGGCGGGTGTAGTAGTCGGCGTTCATACCGGCCAGAACGGCGACCTCCTCGCGGCGCAGTCCGGCGACCCTGCGTACCCCATAAGTCGCCATGCCGACGTCCTTTGGCAGCAGGCCCGAGCGGCGTGCGCGCAGAAAGTCTCCCAGCTCGTTGTCAGCCATACCCCCAGGTTAGACAGGCAGACGGCGGCCTGCCCGGGTGTGTCGCACCCAGGCGGCGAGCGTCCTGGTCGGCGGCCCGCGACCCGCCCAGACTCGGTGACGAAGGACAGATCACTGCGTAAAGGAGAAGACCATGACGAGGACCACCGATGACAGAAAGGTGGATGTGGTCGGCATGTGGGTGACCGCGGACGGCCATATCCGCCAGGAGCTGCGAGCGGACGGCCGGTACGACGAGGCACGCGGTGACCGGCGCAGCGCGTACACGGGCCGGTACACGGTGACCGGCGGTCATCTGGACTACGTCGACGACACCGGATTCACCGCCACGGGCGACATCCGCGACGGCGTGCTCTACCACGAGCACCTCGTGCTGTACCGGGAGCGGGCATGAGGGCATCGGCCAAGGTGGTCGCGATCACGGGGGCGATCGGCCGGCCCGCCGAGGTCGACGTCAACGAGATCGTGATACGCCCGGCCGCCGGCGCCCGGTGACAGCGTCGTGCCGGATCCCGCAGGCCGTCAGCCCCGTAGTCTCACCGGGAGAGCGGTCAAGCGGCTCCCTTGTATGCCGCCGAGGTCGGTCTGCTGGAGTTCGGCGAAGGGCACCGCGAGGCGCGCGTCGGGGAAGTCGGCCCGCAGAACCTCCACGACCGCCCTCAGCTCGAGTTGAGCGAGCTGAGCGCCGGTGCAGTAGTGCGGGCCGGCGCCGAAGGTTAGGTCCGGCCCGATCGACCGGCCGGGGTCGGTGTTGATGCCCTGGATGTCGATGAGCACCGGCGAGCGGCCGGGGAGCCGCACCCCGGCAAGCTCGAGGTCGGCGGAGGTGAACCGCCAGAGGCTGAAGGGTGCCGGCGAGTGCAGGCGCAGCGTCTCCCGGACGAACTCGTCGATCGTGGTCCCCTCCGCTGCGGTGTCTTCTGCGGCAAAGACGCGCGCGAGCAGGAATCCCAATGACGGGTCGGTGGTGAGCTGTCCGGCGTAGAGCAGGGTGAAGAGCAGGTAGTGCAGCTGTGTCTCGGTGATCTCGTCGGGGACCCGATCGCGCAGCTCGACGGCGAGGCCGTCGCGGCCGTCGCTCAGCGCGGCCGCGGCCAATTCCCCGAAGGCTGCCATCGCCATCCCCACCTCCTCGGGATCGTCGCTGTACATGCCCCGGCAGGCCGCGATGGCCTGGCCGACCCGATCGAGCGGGACGCCGAGCACGTCACAGACCATGCTGAGGGGGAAGCGGGTGGTGAAGTCGGCCATCAGATCCACCGTTTCACCGGCGTCTGCGAGCCCGGCGAGCAGCTCGCGGGCGAGCGCCGTGATTCGTTCGGAGTAGTCGCTCATCCGCCGGGCCGTGAAAAGCGGGGAGTGCGCCCGGCGCAGTCGCTCGTGCGCCGGGCCGTCGAAGGTGGTGAGCGACGGTTGTGCGGCGGCGGTTGGTTCGAGACCTGCGATCCGCGGGTCCCAGCCCGCCGGCGCGTAGGCCGGGTCCTTCACGATGCAAGGGTGGACGAGGACCTCCCGGGCGAGCGCGTCGTCGGTGATGATCCACACCGGGCCGCCGGCCGGGGCGTCAGCCCGGACGATGGAACCTGCGGCGCGCAGAGCGGCGCGAGCGGGATGGGGTTCGCCGATTCCGCGAATGGTGACGGCGAACGGGTCGACGGTGACATGGGGCGCGTCGGTCATCAGGGCTCCTGGGAAGCTGTCTGGATCGGGGTGGCACGGACGGTGTCGACCGTGCACAGACGGACGAGAAGCGATGTCACGACCTCGCGGTCACTCATGAGAGGCGTTCGCGCGCCTGGGCAGCAGGAACATGAGTGCGGCGGCGGCGATGTAGCAGGCGATCTGCCAGGGCAGGATCGCGGTGAAGGCGTCGCCGTAGGCGACGAGGCCGGTGCCCCCATCGGCGAACGAGCTTTCCAGCCGGGTGAAGAACACGACCCCGAGTACGGCGACACCGAGCGCGTTGCCGACCTGGCCGACGGTGGTGAGGACACCGCCGGCGGCACCGGCGTCTTTGGCAGGTACGCCGGCCAGAACGACGTTGACCAGGGACGGGGCGGTGAGTCCCAGTCCCAGACCTCCCAGGAACAGCGGCGCGGCGAGTGCCCAGTAAGCGGGTTCGGCGCCGTCGCGGACGATGAGGAGCAGGATGATCTGGGACGCGGCCAGGACCAGCGCGCCCGACACAAGGAGAGCGCGGTGGGCGAACTGGACACCGATGCCGGAGGTGATGATCGAGCCGATGGCGTAGGGCAGGATCACCAGACCGGTTTCAAGCGCGGTGCGTCCAGTGCCCAGTTGGAGGTAGAGCGACAGCAGGAGGAAGAAGGAACCGAGAGCTCCGAAGAACAGCAGGGAAGCGGACAGGCCACCGGCGAAGGCCCGTACCCGGAGGAGGGCGGGATCAAGGATCGGCTGCCCGCCGCGTGCGACCAGATGCCGTTCCCTGATGAGGAACAAGACCACCGCCGGCACCGAGAGCGCCAGGATGAGGAAGCTCCACCAGGGCCGGCCCCAGTCGCGTCCTTGCATGAGGGGCAGGAGCAGGAGCACCACGGCGGCGGAGGCGAGGGCCGCGCCCGGCAGGTCCAGCCGGGCGTTGCCCGGCACACGGGACTCGGGCATGAACCGGGCTCCCACGATCAGCCCGATGATCGCGATCGGAACGTTCACCCAGAAAATCGCCCGCCAGCCCAGCCCGAAGAGGTCGGCTTCGACCAGGACTCCGCCGAGCAGCGGTCCGGCCACCGAGGCCAGGCCGAGCACGGCCCCGTAGGCGCCGAGCGCCTTCGCGCGTGCGCCGGGCTCGAACGAGGCGCGGATGATGCCGAACACCTGCGGGATCATCAGTCCAGCGGCCAGGCCTTGCGCGACCCGCATGCCGATCAGCACACCAGGACTCGGCGCCAGCCCACAGCCGGCCGAGGCCAGCATGAAGGCGGCCAGTCCAAGGAGGAACACGCGGCGGCGTCCGAACTGGTCGCCGATGCGGCCACCGGTGATCAGGCCTGCTCCGGCGGAGAGCGTGTACCCGGCCAGCATCCACTGCAGTGCGGCCTCACCGGCGCCCAGGTCCTCGGCGATCGCCGGGGCCGCAACGCTGACGATCGTGGCATCAAGGAGCTCCATGAAGTCCGCGATGAGGATCACGGCTAGAACGACGAACGCCGCGCGCCCGGACAGGAGGGCGGGAGTCGCCGCGCCACCACCATGGGGGCGGGTGGATGTGGTCATACTGCGCTGTGCTCCTTGGTAAGAGGGCGATGAGATAATGTAGCTGTGTCACACAGTAGCTGCGTCACACAGCCAAAATACATGATTACTGCGCGACGCAGCAATATTGGAAGGAGATAGGTGTCACGATGACGAAGCCGAACCCGGACAGGGAAGCGCTGCTTGCCGAGCTCATCGGCGACGCGGTGCCCCACTGGGCGATCCTGGTCGTGCAGCTCAACAACGTTGTCGCCAACCGATTGGGGGTCATCGACACCGATGTGCAGTGCCTACACGTGCTGGGCCATCACGGCCCCGCCACACCGAGCGTTCTGGCCAAGCAGGTGAATCTCACCACCGGATCGGCCTCACGCATGATCGACCGGCTCGTCGCCGCGGGTTGCGTCCGGCGGGTGGCCGACCCCGACGACCGCAGGCGGGTCCTCATCGAACCCACCCAGGACGGCCTCGACCGAGTCACTGCCGCCTACGCGGGATTGATCGCACGCACCCGGGACGACCTCGGTGCTTTCGACGACGAAGAGCTCAGCGCCGTCCTCCGCTTCATGAGAACGGCCGAGCGCAGCACCGCCGCCGAAATCAACCGACTTCAATCCACGCCCGACGACAAGGAAAGCCCCCCGGGAACTCACGTGTAACCCGTCGATCACCGACCAACCACCTCGAAATCTCGGCAGATCGAAAGGCGACCCTTCGGCAGATCGAAAGCCAGTGTTGCTGTTTCCCCATGCGACAGGGCATCGAATACACGCCACGACGTGCGATGGAGCTGGTCTGTGACGCGCTCCAGGACACTCGTGTCATCATGATCAACGGTGCCCGCCAGGTAGGTAAAAGCACTCTCGCCGAATCCTCAGCCGGATCCCCAACAGCGTCACCCGCTTTCTCGACGACCCCGCCGTCCGCGCGGCCGCGATCGACGACCCCGCCCGCTTCATCGGCGACGGGCTCTCCTGCCTGCCGATCTCCGCATTGTGGACGACGGGCAGTATTTGAACTGGGTTAATCCCGGGTTCCTGTCGCTGAAGAGCTTCCAGCACTGGGGCTCGAAAGTGTTCAGCTCTGTCGTCACCCGTATGCTCCGGACGCTTTCGCCGACTCCTGGGAGCTACTCGTCCAGGTGCGTCCGGGTGGCGGGAGGTTGCTGCACGGCCGTGTAGCGGCGCAGGTCATCGCCAGTGAGCGGAGCCCCGGGAAGGGTGGGCTCCGATCCGGCGCGCAGGCCGCTCAGCATGATCTCCACCACGCGGGCCATGGCTTGTCCGTCGGGCATGTCCGGCGGCGTGTAGACCTGCAGGGTCATCAGCAGGGCGATGTCGCCGGGGCCGATGTCGCCGCGCAGGGTCCCGTCCGCCTGCGCCTGTGCGGTCATCCGCAGGACGACGGCGATCACCCGCTGCCGCATCTCGTGCAGGTCGTGGCCGGTTCGGATTTGCTGGTGCAGGTGCGGCTCGAGCTTCGCCGGCAGTGCACCCAGCCGCAGTTCGGCGCAGGTGCGCAGGAAGCGGCACAGTGCGTGCCAGGCGTCGGGCTCTTCACGCCAGGCGGTCTCCGCCAGGTCAACCAGGCGTAGAAGGCTTTCCTCGCCGACGGCGCGGAGCAGTGCGTCCCGGTCGGGGAAGCGGCGGTACAGCGTGCCGATGCCGACGCCCGCCCGGCGCGCCACCTCCTCCAGGGGAACGTCGCCGCCCTGCTCCAGGAACAGCTTCTGGGCGGCCGCGACGATCAGGTCCCGGTTGCGGCGCGCGTCGGCGCGCAGCCCCGCCGTCTCCTGAGATTTCTTCGTCTCCACTGCCACCTCAACCAGTAATTGGACGGTTTTCCTCCACTTAGGGTACCGTGCATCAAAGTGGAGGAAATTCATCCGTTTAGCGAGGTGTCATGAGCGAGCGCACAGTGCTGATCTCCGGGGCCGGCGTCGGCGGGCCGACCTTGGCCTACTGGCTGGCCCGGTACGGCTTCCGCGTCACCGTCGTCGAACGTGCCCAGGGGTTACGCTCCAGCGGGAACCCGGTGGACGTCAGAGGACGCGCCGTGGACGTCGCCGAACGGATGGGCCTGCTGTCCCGGCTGCGCGAGGCCGCCACCGGCACGACGGGAGTCAGCCTCGTCAACGCCTCGGGCAGGCGGATCGGCCGGATCGACATGCGCGCCATGCAGCAGGCGGGCGAGGTCGAGCTGCCACGCGGCGATCTGGCGTCGATCCTGTACCAGGCAAGCCGCGACCACGCCGAGTTCCTCTTCGACGACTCCATCTCGACCCTCGCTCAGGACGAGCACGGAGTCGAGGTCACCTTCGACCGCGCCGCCCCCCGCCGCTTCGACCTGGTGATCGGGGCCGACGGCCTGCACTCGACGACGCGCCGGCTGGCGTTCGCAGCAGAGAGCGGACTCGTGCACCACATGGGCCTCTACGTCGCCACGACGCCGCTCGGCGGCCGGCCCGGACCCGGCCGGGACGTCCTCATGCACAACACGCCCGGCAAGACGGTCGCCGTCAGCCCCACCCCCAGCGGCGATCTGGCGTTCTTCCTCTACCGCAGCCCGGCCGAACCCGGCTTCGACCACCGCGACACCGAGCAGCACAAGCGGCTGCTGACCCGCGCGTTCGCGGACGTGTCCTGGCGGGCACCCGAACTGCTGGAGCGCGTGCGCACCGCCGAGGACCTCTACTTCGACTCGGTCAGCCAGGTGCGTCTACCCCGCTGGTGGAACGGCCGGGTCGGGCTCCTCGGTGATGCCGCGTCCTGCGTGTCACTGTTCGGAGACGGCTCCACCCTGGCCATGACGGGGGCGTTCACCCTCGCCGAGGAACTGGCCGCCGCCCCGGACGACCTCCAGGCGGCCTTCCGCCGATACGAGATCACGCACCGACGCCTGGTGGATCCCAAGCAGCGCAACCTCGGACAGGCTTCGGCGCTCCTCGTCCCCGCGACACGACGCGGCATCCTGGCGAGGAACCTGGCCATCCGCCTGTGGCCCGCCGTGGCCGTCGCCGCACGGCTGAGGCGTACCCTCAGCAGGCCTCCGGCGGCACCGCGACACCCCCAATCCAAATGATCGACATCGCCTGGCGAATCCCATGATCGTCACCCGCTGACGTGCCCGTTCACCCCTTTGCGCTTACCTGTACCTGGCTCTGCACGCGAACCCGTACGCCGACATTCGCCACACACAACAGCGCCACACGAGCCACAACCAGCCTGCACAGCGCGGCATCAGGACTCCGGAAGCGACGAGATCCCGCCCGACCATGATGATCGGACGGGATCTCGTCACCTACCTTCGGGCTGTTTCGAGAACGGCCCCAGTGACTCTTCGCGCGTGACTTATGTTCCTAACGCTCTACCAGGGGCCTGAGCAGCTCAAACGTTCAGCTACTACAGATAAGAGGGGACGCAGGCCGGGCTGTCATGAGATGCGGCCGCTGATCTTCTCCGCATGGTGGAGGTCACCGGGGTCCCATGCGGAGCCGGCGCGGACGGCCGATCGCAGGGCGGGCCAGGACAGGGCCGCGACGCACACCGCTCTCGGGTTCACCGACGGGTTCACTCACACCGAGATCAAGCTCTCCTCCAGGGGACTGCGCGTCATCGAGGTGAACGCCCGCCT
>NZ_JBEXUE010000448.1:0-8134 GCF_040614275.1 Streptosporangium sp. NPDC006013 | reverse complement strand
AGCCGGGCGCACCGCCCGGCTCAGCGGGCGGCGTGCGCGGCGGAGGCGGTGAGCAGCCGCTGGACGCGAACGGCGGCCAGGACCGCCGCGCACCGCTCGGCCGCGTAGGTCTGGGCCATCCTGTGGTGTTCGGCGGAGAAGTCGGCCACCCCGTCGGCGACGAAGAACACCTCCACGTCCCCCATGAAGGCATCGCAGGCCGTCATCAGGCAGCCGATATGGGCGTAGATACCGGTGACGATGAGCTGGTCGCGGCCCTGCTCGGCGAGCAGATCACGGAGCGGGGTGCGGTGGAAGGCGCTGTAGCGCCACTTGGTGAGACGGATGTCGGCCGGGCCTGGGGCGAGCGCGGTGACGATCTCCTGGGCGCCGGGGTCGGCACCCACTCCTGCTCCCCAGAAGTCCTCCAGCAGGCCACGTTGTGCCGAGGTCTGTCCGCCCGGCTGGGCCGAGTACACCACCGGGACACCGAGCTGCCAGGCCGTCTCGCGGAGACCGATGATCGCCGAGACCAGCTCCACGATCGGCGAGGTTCCCGGCGCGAACGCGTTGACGAAGTAGTTCTGCATGTCGTGGACGAGCAGCACCGCCCGGCGGGCGTCCGGTGTCCAGGAGACGCGGTTGACCGGCATCTCGTCCTCACGGGGCATCGGATAGGGGGTGATGGTTGGTATGGCCACGGCTGCCTCTCCTTCTTACCTTGTGCTCGGCGTCCCGGTGTGTACGGGAGGTCGCCGGGGGCGTGAGTACGTCCTGTGGGCCTTGGCGGTGGTGGTTCGGCTGGGTCTTCGCGAGCGGGAGCCGGTCGGGGATCTCACCTGCGGCCGGTCCCGCCTCGGCAGGAGGGTCTTCGGCGCGGCCGGATGACCGGCGCCGGCCCGGTCGACCCCGTCACGTCTCCGGTCTCTCTCCGGGGCGGGGGGCGGCATCCAGGTCCAGGCCGAGGGCGTGCAGGAGGGTGCGGAACTTGGCGGAGGTTTCGGCCAGTTCCTCTTCGGGGACCGAGCCCGCCACGATCCCGCCGCCGGCGAACAGCCGGATGCCCGCGCCGGTCACCTCGGCGCAGCGGATCGCCACCGCCCACTCGCCGTTGCCCGAGGTGTCGCACCAGCCGACCATGCCGCTGTAGAAGCCCCGGTCGAAGGGTTCGATACCGGCGATCGCGGCGCGCGCCGCGGCGGTGGGGGTGCCGCAGACCGCGGGGGTCGGGTGCAGGGCGACGGCCAGGTCGAGCGCGGTGGTCCGGGGGTCGGCGAGCCGGCCGGTGATCCTGCTGGACAGGTGCCACATGGTCGAGGTGCAGATCAGTGACGGCTCGGACGGGACGCTCAGTGCCCGGCAGTGTGGGGCGAGCGCGGCGGCCACGGCCTGGACCACGACCGCGTGCTCATGCTGGTCCTTGGCCGAGCAGAGAAGCGCCGCCGCACGGCGGCGGTCCTCGGCGGGGTCGGCGCTGCGCGCGGCCGAGCCGGCCAGCGGGTTGGCGACGACGGCGGGACCGTCCCTGGAGACCAGTAGTTCCGGGCTGGCGCCCACCAGGGTCCGTCCGCCCGGCAGGTCGATGGCGAAGACGTGGCCGTGCGGATCGCGCACCGCCAGGCGCCGGACCATCGAGGCGACGTCGGCGGGCTCGGGCCTCGTCAGCTCCAGGGACCTGGCCAGCACCACCTTCTCCACCGATCCGGTGCGGAGCAGTTCCAGCACCCGCCGGACGCCTTCCAGGTGGCCCGCGGGTGTGGGGACGGGGGTGATCCGCCATGGCCGCGTGCTCTCCCTGCGTGGCGGCTCGCCGGGCAGGAAGGGGTCGGCCCAGCGGGTGCGCAGGGGAGTGACCAGGTGCGCCGAGGCGGGGTCGTCGAACGGGACCGCACCGAGGATCAGGTCGCCGTGTCCGCGTACGCTCTGGGCCAGTTCCCGCAGGGTGCGCACGGGGGGCAGCACGGCGGCGACGCCTCCGGCGAGGAGGGTGTGCCGGGGAGAGGAGAAGATCGATGAGGAGCCTGGCCGGTACTCGTCGAGAAGCTCGGTGGCGCTGACCGCCTCGTATGCGATAGTCAAAGCTGACCTTTCGGGGGATCTCATGCCCGGAGCGTGGCGCCGCCGTCCACGTACAGGTCTTGCATGGTGATGTGCCGGGCACGGTCCGAGGCGAGGAACAGCACCGCCTCGGCGATGTCCGAGGGATCGGCCAGCCGGCCCAGCGGAATGCCCACGCGGTAGGAGGACGGATCTCCCTCAAGCACGCTGCGGGGGTCGAGCCCCGCCTGCATCGCGGTGTCCGTCGATCCGGGCGAGACCACGTTGCAGCGGATGCCGTGGCGGGCGAGTTCCAGTCCGGCGCATCGGGTGAACATGACCGCGGCGGCCTTGGAGGCCGCGTATGCCGCCATGCCGACGCGCGGCACGCCCGCGGCGTTGGAGGCCACGGTGACGACCGTCCCGCGACCGCGGGGGATCATGCGGCGGGTCACGGCGCGGACGGCGTGGAAGACCCCGCCGGCGTTCACCGCGAACACGTGCTCCCAGTCATCGGTGCTCAGATCGGTCACCGCGCCGATACGTAGCACGCCGGCGACGTTGACCAGGACGCCGATCGGTCCCAGTTCGTTCTCGACCCTGCTGACGACGGCGTCAACCTGGCCGGGGTCCCTGACGTCGGCCAGGTGGCGGGCGATCGGCTCTGGCCGGCTCTCCCAGGGCTCGTCGCGCACATCGACTCCGGCCACGATCATCCCGGCACGGGCGAGAGCCGTCGCGACGGCGGCTCCGATGCCTCCCGCGGCGCCCGTGACAAGGGCCACCGCCCCGGGGAGGCCGGGATGGTCTTGCCTGTTGGTCACATACACCTCACTAAAATGTTTAGGTTAGCCTTACCTCACTTGCACCATGTGTCAGGGGTGGGTCAGGTGGGCGTGGAAGGTGATCTGGTCATGATGATATGCCTCTTGACGTCGGCGTCAATAAGCGGAATCTTAGGTGAGGCTTGCCTAATTAAAACCTGTCTCAGGGGTCTCTCCGGTCACTCGTTCGGCGCCGTGGCCAGGTCTTCCTCCGAGAGTGCCGAGTGATCCTTCATCCGCGCCCCCGGATGCCTGGATCCGGGAGGGGAGCGACGGTCGTCACGTGTCCATCCGGCAGGTGACCTCCGTGCGCGTCGCTCGCCTCCCCTCCCTGAGAGGGGCACACGATTCCGATCTCCGGGCCGGCTGCCCGGGATGTTCCCGCTGGAGGTATTCGATGACCAATCCGTTCGACGACGAGAGCGCGCCGTTCCTGGTGCTGGTGAACGCGGAGGGGCAGCACTCGCTGTGGCCCGCGTTCGCCGACGTCCCCGGGGGCTGGGAGGTCGCCCACGGTGAGGACTCCCGCGCCGGATGCCTGGCCTACGTCGAAGGCTCCTGGACCGACATGCGCCCCAGGAGCCTTGTCAGCGCGATGGGCGGCTGAGCGCCGGACCCTTCGCGGCCCCGTGCGATCCTCGGGGGCGCGAGGGCCCTCGCGGCGGTCCGGGAGACGGCGAAGGGCGCCCTCACGGACCGGGAGGTCTCGCGGGGGCGCCCTTCGAGGCGGGTCAGCTGGCCCAGTCGAGCAGCGGGCGTGTGTTGCTGGGGTGGCGGAGCTTGGAGAGCGACTCCTTCTCCAGCTGGCGGATGCGCTCGCGGGTCAGGCCGAGGTGCTTGCCGATCTCGTCGAGAGTGTGGGGCTTACCGTCGATGAGGCCGAAGCGCAAGGCCATGATCTTGGCTTCCCGTGGGGAGAGGTTGCCGAGCACACCGCGCAACTGCTCGCCCAGCAGCTGGCGGTCGACGACCTCCGAGGCCTCGGGCGAGTCGATGTCCTCGATGAGGTCACCGATGGTGGTCTCGCCGTCCTCGCCGATGGTGGCGTTGAGGCTGATCGGCTGGCGGCTGGTGCGCAGCAGCTCCTCGATCTGGTCGGGAGTCTTGTCCAGCTCCACGGCAAGCTCGTCCGGCGTGGGCTCGCGGCCCAGGCGCTGGTGCATGTCGCGCTCGATGCGAGACAGCTTGGAGAGCATCTCCAGCACGTGCACCGGCAGCCTGATGGTGCGGGCCGAGTCGGCGAAGCCGCGCTGGATGGCCTGGCGGATCCACCACATGGCGTAGGTGGAGAACTTGTAGCCCTTGGTGTAGTCGAACTTCTCCACCGCGCGGATCAGGCCGAGGTTGCCCTCCTGGACCACGTCGAGCAGGGCCATGCCCCGGTCCGTGTACTTCTTCGCCACGGAGACGACCAGGCGGAGGTTGGCCTCCAGCATGTGGTCCTTGGCCCGGCGGCCGTCCTCGGCGATCCACTCCAGGTCGTCGCGCATGACCGCGGACAGGCCCGGCTCGGCCTCCAGCTTGGACTCGGCGTACAGGCCGGCCTCGATGCGCTTGGCCAGCTCGACCTCCTGGGCGGCGGTGAGCAGGGTGCGACGGCCGATCGACTTCAGATAGGTGTGCACGGAGTCGCCCATCACGGAGGAGTGGTCGTCCAGGTCAAAGGTCGACTCGGTCTCCGTCTCGGCCTCCGGCTCCTCCGGGGGGTTCCACTCGTCGTCCGCCTCCGCCGCGGCGTCCTTGCCCTTGGACCTGTCCTTGGCGTCCCTGGCGTCCTTGGCCACGGCCTCGGTCTTGGCCGACGCCTTCTTCGCGGGTGCGGGCTTCGCCTTGCGGGCGGTGCTCTTGCGGGTGGTGGTCTTCGCCGCCTTGGCGGTGGCAGGGGAGAGCACGGGCTCGTTCTCGGCGGCCAGGCTGACGCCGGCCTCGGTGAGCTCTCGCAGGATCGCCCTGCCCTCGGTGGGGCTGATGCCCGCCTCGGCGAAGGCGTGACGCAGCTCCGCGAGTGAAAGGTGGCCCTGAACTCGCCCTCGGTCAATGAGCTGTTCGAGGGTCGTCGGGGCTTCAGATGAGGCCGCCACGGCGGTCGGGGGCATGAGGACACCTCCTCCATCACGGAGTCGTCTGATTACAGTTTTCAGTCGTCGGGTGGGGCGGTCTGGGGCCGCTCGGCGCACCAGTACCAATAACCACAGCCAAGAACTTTCTGTTCCCGACTTGACTCGGAAAATATGATGGGTGGACCGTCCTCTCGGCGATCCACCCGCGTATGAGTGCCTGGTACGGCCCTATTCGGTCACGTCCGAGGAATCCTCGATCACGTCCAGAGGGCCCTCGACCATGGGCATCGGGAAGGGTTCGGCCTCCTCCATGCGGTGCTCCGTCCAGTAGCCGACGACCTTCTCCGGATCCGGGTTGACCTTCTCGGAGATCACATAGCCCTCCGAGGACGGGGGCGGGGCCGTCGGCGACGGCACCTGCGAGGGCGGGGCGGGGTCGTGCGGAGCGACCGGCACCGGCTCGCCCGATGTTCTCCCGCTCTTCCCGATGCCTCCCGCCGCGGCGGCCGCCGTGACGGAGATGCCACCGGCCAGGACCAGGCTCACGATTCCAGCCGAGACCCATGTCTTCCGGGTGACGTTCATCGAGATTGTCCTCCTGCTTCGGCTATCCCTTGGACGTGTGACAGCGTCTTCACGGTTCCCGGTCACGACCATAACGGAGAGTTTCCAGGTCCGGCTTGCCGTTGGCCAAAAGCGGTATTTCGGTCATTACGATCAGCTCGGCGGGGGCCGCGTAGGCGGGTAGCCGCTCCTTGGTGAAGGCGCGCAACTCGGCCAGGGACGGCGGGGCCTGCGAAACGACGAAGGCCACCACCCGCTCGCCCCACTCGGGATCGGGGCGGCCGACCACGGCGGCGTCGGTGATCGCGGGATGCTCGGCCACCGCGGCGGCCACCGCCGCGGCGACGACCTTCTCGCCCCCGGTGTTGATGACGTCGTCGGCCCGCCCCAGCACGCGCAGCCGCCCGTCGTCCAGGGTGCCCAGATCCGAGGTGAGGAACCAGTCACCGTCGCGCACGGCCTCGGTGAGGCCGCGTTGGAGCCGGTAGCCGGAGAACAGCACCGGCCCGCTCAGACGGATCCGGCCGTCGCCGCCGATGCCGACGCCCACCCCGTCGAGGGGCTCGCCGTCGTAGACGCACCCGCCGCAGGTCTCGCTCATGCCGTACGTGGTGACCACCCGTGCGCCGGCCGCGCGGGCCGCGTCGAGCAGGTCGGGGGGAGCGGCGGCACCGCCGAGCAGGATCGTTTTGAACACCGACAGATCCGCGTGGAGCAGGCGGCGCAGCTGGGTGGGCACCAGCGAGACATGGTCCGCACCGCTGGCGAGCACCGCCTCGGGGGAGAACCCCTCGTGCGTGATCGGCTCGGTCCCGCCCAGTAGCGACCTGACCAGAACCTGCAGGCCGGACACGTGGGAGGGGGGCAGGCAGCAGAGCCAGCGCTCGCTCGCCTCGGCGTCCAGGCGCCGCAGCGAGGCCGACGCCGAAGCCCTCAGCGCCTCGGCCGACAGTTGCACGCCCTTCGGAGTGCCGGTCGAACCGCTGGTGGCGATGACCACCGCCACCTCGGCGGGCACGCCGACGCCGTCCTCGCGGCGGACCCCGTCGACGTGGGTCGGGCGCAGCGCCTCCAGCGTCGCCCGCAGTGCGGGGGCGGGCAGGGCGGGGGAGAGGGGCAGGATGGCCGGGCCCTGGCCGTCCAGTGCCGAGCCGACGGCCCGGAACAGCTCCGGACCCGCCGCGGACACCACGGCGTGCAGTTCTCGTTGCACGGAAAGCCACTCCTCGTGCACAGGAATGGTCATCACAGTCGTAAGGTTAGTGCCGAAAGCCGGACAACGGCCGGGGACGGCCCCGGCACAGCGGAGGGGGCGAAGCAATCGTGGGCACGGAGAGAGTCGAGCCGGGCGCGAACGAGCAGGTGGCGGCGGAGACGACTCCCGAGCGGGACGGTGCGGTCGACTGGAAGAGGTCCGGCCAGTACGAGGACATCGTCTACGAGACCGGCGAGGGCATCGCCAAGATCACGATCAACCGTCCGGAGCGGCACAACGCGTTCCGTCCGACCACGCTCTTCGAGCTCAAGGAGGCCTTCAACGCCGCTCAGGAGGACTCCGAGGTCGGTGTGATCATCTTCACCGGTGCGGGCGACAAGGCCTTCTGCTCCGGCGGCGACCAGAAGATCCGCGGTGACGACGGCTACGTCGACAAGTCCACTCCGCACGTGGGCAGGCTCAACGTTCTGGACCTGCAGGTCCAGATCCGCCGGTGCCCCAAGCCGGTCATCGCGATGATCGCCGGTTACGCCATCGGCGGCGGCCACGTGCTGCACGTGTGCTGCGACCTGTCCATCGCCGCCGACAACGCGGTCTTCGGCCAGACCGGTCCCAAGGTCGGTTCCTTCGACGGCGGCTACGGCTCCTGGCTGCTGGCCGAGACCGTGGGCCTGAAGCGGGCCCGCGAGATCTGGTACCTCTGCCGCCAGTACGACGCGCAGACCGCCCTGAACTGGGGCCTGGTCAACGCGGTCGTTCCGCTCGCCGAGCTTGAGGCCGAGACGGTCAGATGGGCCAGGGAGATGCTGGAGAAGTCGCCGCTGGCACTGCGCATGCTCAAGGGCGCGCTGAACGCGGTGACCGACGGTGCCGCCGGGATGCAGCAGTTCGCCGGCGACGCCACCCTGCTCTACTACATGAGCGAGGAGGCGCAGGAGGGCCGCGACGCGTTCAAGGAGAAGCGCGCCCCCGACTTCGGCAGGTTCCCGCGCCGCCCCTAGGGGCAGCGAAGATCTGAACGGGTTCGGTCCCGAGGCGCACCGTCCCGCGTAGGCGAGGCCGGTTTCGCGCGCCTCGGGATGGACCTACCCCCCGGGGTGCGGAGTTAAGGAGGCGATGCGGTGAATCCCGCGACCGCGCTCGCGACCGTGCTGGTCGACGAGCTCGCCCGCTGCGGTGTCACGGACGTGGTGCTCGCGCCGGGGTCGCGCTCGGCGCCGCTCGCCCTGGCCGTGCACGCCGACAGCCGCATCCGGCTGCACGTGCGGGTGGACGAGCGCTCGGCCTCCTTCCTCGCGGTGGGGCTGGCCCGCCGCAGCGAGCGGCCGGTCGTCCTGATCTGCACCTCCGGCACCGCGGCGGCCAACTTCCATCCGGCCGTCATCGAGGCGCACGAGTCGGGGGTGCCGCTGCTGGTGCTCACCGCCGACCGCCCGCCCGAGCTGCGCGACACC
>NZ_JBEXUE010000447.1:0-8160 GCF_040614275.1 Streptosporangium sp. NPDC006013 | reverse complement strand
CTCGTTGTCGTAGGCCCACGACAGGGTGTCGGTGCCCATCGTGAAGGGACCCGCGGGAACGAACACCTCGTCGGTATTCGGCCCCCAGGCCCGGGGGCCGAAGGTCACCGTCCCTTCGAATCAGTCAGGCGCTCTTGCGGCGCTGGGCGCGTAGAATCGCCAGGCGCTCGTTGAGCACCTCCTCCAGGTCCTCGATCGTGCGGCGCTCCAGCAGCATGTCCCAGTGCGTGCGTGGGGGCTTGGCCTTCTTGGCCTCCGGCACCTCGCCGTCCACCCGGAGGGCGGTCGCACCGCACATGCGGCACTCCCAGGTCGCCGGGATCTCGGCCTCAGCGGCAAGCGGAACGTCGAATCGATGGCCCTTCGGGCAGGTGTAGGACACCTCCTGGCGCGGGGCCAGATCGGTGTTGCGGTCGTTCTCGTAGCTGGTCGCCCCGAGCCGGGTACCGCGTAGCGCACGCTCGCCCATGTCTGAATGCCTCCTGAGGGCCCCGTCGTGAGGGGTTCGTCTCCCACGGCGTACAACGCTTGATACCGTGTGTGGATTCCCACAGACAGGGTGATCCAATCGCACGTTCTTGACCCGGTCTGTGAAGGAACCCTTTTCCGGGGCGTTCTCAGAGGCGTTCCGGCACCTGGTTTCCGGCCGCTCTGATGGCCTTGGGCAGGTCGATGAGGGCGAGCAGCACGAAACCGAGCACGAAGAAGATCACCAAAGAGATGATGCCCAGGCGGTAGCTGTCGGTCAGCTGGAGCGCCAGGCCGAGGGTGAACGACCCGAGGAACGTCGAGCCCTTGTCGCTGATCTCGTACAGGCTGTAGTACTCCGCCTCCTTGCCCCGCGGGATCACGTGTGAGAACAGCGACCGCGACAGTGCCTGCGTCCCGCCCATCACGATCGCGATGGCGAATCCCAGCGCGAAGAAAGGCCCCGCCGACCCCTTGGGCAGGAAGTAGGCCACGGCCACCACGGCGACCCAGGCGATCAGCGCGACCATCACGACCCGCTTGGCCCCGTACGAGCCGGCGAGCCGGCCGAGCAGCAGCGCTCCGAAGAAGGCCACGAACTGCACCATCAGGATCGCCGCGATCCGCACGGTCTGGTCAAGACCGAGTTCCTTGTCGGCGTAGGTGGCCGAGAAGGAGATGACGGTCTGCACGCCGTCGTTGTAGATGAGGTAGGCGACCAGGAAGCCCAGGGTCAGCGGGTAGCGCCGCAGTTCCCTGATCGTGCGGCCCAGCTGGCGGAAGCTGCCCGTCACGGCCTGAGCGGCCGTCTCGGCGCCGGGGGCGAGCGCCCGCCGGTTGCGCAGCCGCAGCAGCGGGATGACGGTGAACCCGCCCCACCACAGGCCCGCCGAGGCCAGGGCGATGCGCACGGCCTCGCCCTCGGTGACGCCGAAGGACTTGTGCTTGAGGAAGAGCGCCAGGTGGAAGGCGAGCAGCAGGCCGCCGCCGAGGTAGCCGAAACCCCATCCCTGGGCGGAGACCCGGTCGCGCTCGTCCGCCGTGGCGATCTCCGGCAGGAACGAGTTGTAGATCACGAATGCGGCGGCGAAGGCGACGTTGGCCACCAGGAACAGCGCGCCGCCCAGCAGGTAGCGTCCGTCGGCGACGAACCAGAAGCAGAGAGTGGCGCCGGCGCCGAGGTAGGCGAACAGCCCCATGAGCTCCTTCTTGCGGCCGGTGTGATCGGCCAGGGCGCCCGCCACGGGCATCAGGATGATCTGCAGGATGGCCGCGCTGCCCACCACGAAGGAGTAGTAGGCGCTGGGCCGCACGTCGAACCCGAGCACGTCCACATAAGGGCGGCCCTGGGCGGCGGTCTCCGCGATCGTCGTCAGGTAGGGGCCGAGGAAGACCGTCAGGACAGTGGTGGGGAAGGCGGAGTTCGCCCAGTCGTAGAAGTACCAGCCGCGCTGTTCGCGACGGCGGGCCTGGGGGGTTTCCTCGACGACCTGTTCGGAGGTCATGGGGGTCCTCGGTTCGCTGGGGGGCGGGGGAAGGGGTGCTCGCGCCGTCGTGCGCTCAGGTCGCCACGAGAGGGCACGCGCGCGGTGGCCGGGTCGGTGCTCTCGCGGGGCCGCGCCTGTGCCGGCGGTCACGCGCCCGCGCGCCACCCGCGCGGCTCATGCGGTTCATGCGGTTCATGCGGCGAGACGGCCGGGGTGCCACTGGCCACGGGCCTCCAGCACGTCGCGCAGTCCGGAGATGTTGTCGGTCATCAGGCCGTCCACGCCCGCGTCGAGCAGGCGTTCCATCACCCCGGTGTGGTTGACGGTCCACACGTGGACCTGCATGCCGAGCGCGTGTGCCGTGCGGACCAGGGCGGGCGTGGCGATCCGCAGGCCGCGGAAGCCCACCGGCACCTGCGCGCACGGCACCCCGGCGCGGGCCAGGCGGGCGAGCAGCCGGCCGTACCCGGAGGTGGTGGCGGCGGCGCGCAGGGCCGCCACGCCGCGTGGTCCGAGCGAGGAGCACACCTCGCGACCGATCGCGGCGCGGGCGCGGGCGAGTCGCTCCTCGGAGAAGGAGGTGAGGCAGATCCGGTTGTGGGAGGCGGTCCGCCTGACCACCTCGGCGAGCGGCGCGATGGCCGCCGCCTCCTTGACGTCGATGTTGAAGCGCGCCTCGGGCCACGAGCCCAGCAGGTCCTCCAGCAACGGGATCTCGTCCACGCCGCCGATCCGCGCCTCGCGCACCAGCCGGTACGGCAGCGCGGCGATTCGTCCCCGGCGGTCGGTCACCCGGTCCAGCGTGTGGTCGTGGAAGGCCAGGAGCACCCCGTCGGAGGTGGCGTGCGCGTCGGTCTCCAGGTAGGTGTAGCCGAGTTCGACGGCCCGCTCGAAGGCGGCGAAGGTGTTCTCCCTGCCCTCGGCGGCCCCGCCCCGGTGGGCGAAGGCAAGTGGGGCGGGATGGTCGAGGAAAGGGTAACGACGCTGCACGTGCAGGAGTATGCCCCCTGTGAGCAGGGCTCGTCATCGCGAGCAGATGAACATTTGGGTCACAAGACCCCGGAACGGAGCCGATCGGCGAGTCTTTGCCTCGGCTTGTTCACCGGCTTGTTCATCGCCATGGATGATGAAAAATACCTGGTCGTCCACGGCAGGCCTCGCCGCTTCAGCTGGTTCTCGGTTCACGGGAGCACGACGTCGAGACCGAGGTCCACGAGAACGGAGGCCGCGCATGAGCGCCGGGAGCATTCCGAAGCCCGTGGCGGGCGTCGGCGGTTTCGTCGACGACCGCCTCGGCGCCGCCCCCTTTCTCAAGCGCAACCTGCGGAAGATCTTCCCTGATCACTGGACGTTCCTGCTCGGTGAGATCCCGCTCTACTCGTTCGTCGTCCTGCTGCTGACCGGTGTGTTCCTGACGTTCTTCTTCAGGCCCACCATGGGCGAGGTCGTCTACGACGGCTCCTACGGCCCGCTGCGGGGCGTCATGATGTCCGAGGCGTACGCCTCGACGTTGAACATCAGTTTTGATGTGCGCGGTGGCCTGCTGATGCGGCAGATGCACCACTGGGCCGCCCTGCTGTTCGTCGCCGGGATGATGGCGCACATGCTCCGGATCTTCTTCATGGGCGCCTACCGCAAGCCCAGGGAGCTGAACTGGGTGATCGGCGTGCTGCTGCTGACGCTGGCCCTGGCCGAGGGGCTGACCGGCTACTCCCTGGCCGACGACCTGCTCTCCGGAGTCGGCCTGCGGATCACCGCGGGCACGATGATCTCGTTTCCGGTGATCGGCACCTGGCTCACCTTCTTCCTCTTCGGCGGCCAGTATCCCGGCGAGGACGTCATCTCCCGGTTCTACTCGATACACATCCTGCTCCTGCCGGGCGTCCTGCTGGCGCTGATCACCGCCCACCTGATGCTGACCTGGGTGCTGAAGCACACGCAACTGCCGGGCAAGGGCCGCACCAACGACAACGTGGTGGGCGGGCCCTTCTACCCGTCCTTCATCGCCAAGTCCAACGCCTTCTTCATGTTCACCTTCGGCGTCATCGCGCTGCTGGGCACCTTCGCCCAGATCAACCCGATCTGGCTGTACGGTCCCTACACCCCGGCCAACATCTCGGCGGGCTCGCAGCCCGACTTCTATCTGGCGTTCCTCGACGGCGCGCTCCGCCTGATGCCCTCCTGGGAGATCAATTTCCTGGGCTTCACGCTGCCGCTGAGCGTGCTGATCCCGGCGCTGGTGCCGATGGGCATCATCATGACGGGCCTGGCGCTGTATCCGTTCATCGAGCCGTGGGTCACCGGAGACCACCGCGAGCACCACGTCGTGGACCGTCCCCGCAACAACCCGCACCGCACCTCGATCGGCATGGCCGCGATCACGTTCTACGGGATCCTGTGGCTGATAGCGTCGAACGACGAGATCGCGGCGTTCTTCCACCTCTCGCTGAACGCGCTGACCTACACCGGCCGCGTCATGATCTTCCTGGGGCCGGCCCTGGCCTACTACATCACCTACCGGATCTGCCTGGGCCTGCAGCGCCGCGACGCCGCGCAGATCGGCCACGGCGTGGAGACCGGTGTGATCAAACGTCGGCCGCTGGGTGACTACATCGAGGTGCACGTCCCGCCCAACGAGGGCATCGAGGCTCTCATCCGGGGCAAGAGGCCGGTCCCGACCGTCCACGCGGCCGTCGAGGACGAGGAGGGGATCCCCGCGGCCGGGAGACACCGCCGGCTCGCCAGGCTTCGCGCCAGGATGAGCAGGATCTACGGGGGCGAGAAGGTCCCGCTCGACGGTGCCCGGGGGCACGACGGGCAGCGGCGGGACGGGCAGGGGGCCGAAGGGCGCGCGGCCATCGGTCCGGGCACCGGCTCGAGCACGGATGAGAGCGGGCGCCCGTCCCGGTGATGGTCAGTCCTCCGGCAGCGCCTTGCCCGACCACTCCTGGCGGCGGGCCTCCGCCACCGCGATCGCCGCCGCGACCGAGACGTTGAACGAGCCGACCCGGCCCACCTGCGGGATGTAGCAGACGCCGTCGACGGCCTCCAGCAGCGCGGGGGAGCATCCGTGATCCTCGCTGCCCACCACCAGGCACACGTCGCCGTCCAGCTTGGCCTCGGACAGGGGCACCGCGTCGCCGGTCAACTCCACCGCGACCACGGTGAACCCGTCGTCCCTGGCCGCCCGGACGGCCTCCAGGACGGGCACCGGCTCCTCCCAGGCCACCAGGCGGTCGGTGCCCAGCGCGGTCTTCTGCGCCTTGGGGTTGGTCGGCGGGGTGGCGTTGCCCGCCAGCCAGATCCGCTCCACCCCGAAGGCGGCGGCCGTGCGGAAGATGGAACCGACGTTGAACGGGCCGGTCACCGACTCCAGGATCAGCGCGAGCCGCCCCTCGGTGTTTCTCCGCCAGGTGCGGTTGAGGCGCTTGACATCGGTCGGGCGCAGCTGCCTGCGCGGGTTCGCCGTCATCGGTCGTTCACCGTTCCTCGTCGTTCCTCGTTCGTCTCTCGGGCGGCTCGTGTCCCGCCCGCCGGGATGACCCTGCTCACCGCGCCGAGTCCGCCTGCGACCCGGCCTCCACCCGGAGGATCCGGTACGCCGAGCGGGAGGCCACCCGCTCGGTGGGCCAGCCCCGCTCGTTCAGCCAGCGCTGCAGGGAGTCCGAGCCCAGGTGCTTCTGGACCACCAGGTGCGCGACGCCGTCGGGGGTGAGGCGTGACAGCCAGCGGGTCAGCATCTCGTGCATCGCGGCCTTGCCGATGCGGATCGCCGGATTGGACCAGATGGCGGAGAACCGCACCTGGGGCGGAACCTCGTCGACATGCATCGCCCTCACGTTGCCGAGGGAGGCGGACCTGGCGTTCCTGGCGCACAGCTCCACGGACCTGCGGTTGACGTCCACCGCCCAGACCGTCGCCTCGGGGGCGCGCGAGGCCATCGTCAGCGCGATCGGCCCGTAGCCGCAGCCCAGGTCGAGCAGGTCGCCGCCGGACGGCGGCGGAGGCACGCTCTCCAGCAGGATCCGGGTGCCCACATCGACGCGCTCGGCGGAGAAGACCCCGCTGTCGGTCTCCAGCTTCAGGTGAAGGTCGGGGAGCACGAGCGTGACCGAGCCGGGACGGCCGGCGGTCTCGGGACGCTCCTCGAAGTAATGTGCCACGTCGTAGAACGTTACCAATGGCCGGGACCGGTTCAGGGCAGCCGCGACCCCAGCAGCAGGGCCACCCCGGCGGTCACCAGCCCGGTCAGGATCGCCGCCACCACGAACCACTGGGTGACCTCCTGGTTGACCGTCCGGTAGCCCAGCGAGGTGCCGATCTGCTCGTACACCTCCCGCAGCTGGCTGCCGGACTCCGCCTCGTAGGCCCGGCCGCCCGTGCCGTCCGACAAGGTCTGCAGGGTGGTCTTGTTCACCGGCACGTTCACGTCGCGCCCGTCGATCGAGACGGTGCCCTCCTGGGTGCCGTAGGCGATCGTGGAGACCGGCACACGCGAGCTCATCGCCGACTCGATCGCCTCCGCCACCGAGCGGCCAGAGGTGTTGTCGCCGTCGGACAGCAGCACGATCGCCGCCGGCGGGGGGTCGGTCACCGCCTGCTGGTCGAAGGAGCGCAACGAGTCCAGGGAGCTGAACACCGCCTCGCCGATCGCGGTGCCCGCACGGGTGCTCAGGTTGCCGAGGGAGGTGCTCACCGCCTGGTGGTCGGTGGTGGGGGAGACCACGACGGAGGCGGAGCGGGCGAAGGCGACCAGCCCGACGTTGAAGCGTTCCGGCAGGTCCGCGACGAACTTCTGGGCCGCCTCCTTGGCCGCGGCGATCCGGTTCGGCTGGACGTCGTCGGCCTCCATCGACAGCGAGACGTCCAGCGCGATGATGATCGTCGCACGGTCGCGGGGGATCCGCACCGAATCGGCGGGACGGGCCGCGCCCACGATCAGCAGGCCCATCATGACGAAGAACAGCAGCGGGGCGACGTGCCGCCGCCAGCCGGGCCCCGGGGGGGTCACCAGCGTCAGCAGCGGCAGGTTGGTGAAGCGCAGCGCGTAGCGGCGCCGGGCGAACTGGGCGGCCACGTAGCCCGCCACGAGCAGCGCCAGCGCGGCGAACAGCCACAGCCAGGCCGGAGAGAGGAAAGTCACCGTGTCGCTCCCGACCTCGGGTGCCTATGGGTCAGGTACGCCATGCGCCGCTGCCGCAGCACGAACTGGGCGATGTCGAAGACCCAGTCGCGGTCGGTGCGCAGTACCAGGTGGGCCACCCCGCAGCGGCGCAGCGCCGTCTGGTTGGCCGCCCGCTGCGCGGCGGCGGCCTCCGCGTACGCCCGGCGGACCTTGGGTGTGAGCTGGATCTGGCGGCTCCGCCCCGACTCCGGGTCGGTCAGGTTGACCAGTCCGACCGCCGGCAGCTCCAGCTCGCGGGGGTCGATCACCTCGACGGCCATTACCTGGTGGTGAGCGGCCAGCCTGCGGATCGGCCGCTCCCAGGGCAGTTCCAGGGTGGGATCGAGAGTGGGTTCGGGGTCGAGGAAGTCGGAGACGATCACTCGCAGGCCGCGCCGTCGCCGTGCCGAGGCCATCACCTCGATCGCCTCGGCCAGGTCGGGGGCGTCGGCGACGGCACGACCTCTGGGAGCCTCCATCAGCGAGTGCAGCAGGCCGTACAGTGCCGGGCGGCCGCTCCTGGCGGGCATCCGGTGGACGTACTCGTCGTGCAGGACGTACGTGCCGAAGCGGTTTCCGATCCGGCCCGCCAGGAAGCCGATCGCCCCGATGGCGGCCACGACCAGGTCCCGCTTCTCCATGTCGGCGGTGCCGAAGTCCATGCTGGGCGACAGGTCCGCCAGCGCCCAGGTCTCCAGCTCCCGGTCGGCGACCAGGTCCCGCACGTGCGGGACCGTCGTACGGGCGGTCACCGCCCAGTCCATCCGCCGGATGTCGTCCTCGCCGGGCACGTAGACCCGGCTGTCGCCGAACTCGCTTCCAGGACCGGGAAGGAGCCCCTGGTACGCCCCCTGCAGCAACCCGTCCAGGCGCCGCACGATGGTGAGCTCCAGCCGCCGCAGCGCCTGCTCGGCAGTGCCTATGGCGACGCTGTGTTGATGGCGACGCTGGCGCGTCGCGGTGAGGCCGCTCTTATCCGGCTCCCAGCCCGGCCCGGCGACAGCGCCGAGCCGGGTTTTTCGTGTATCTTCCACGATATTA
>NZ_JBEXUE010000446.1:0-8184 GCF_040614275.1 Streptosporangium sp. NPDC006013 | reverse complement strand
CCCGCTTTTTCGTGTCAAACCGGCTCGTTTTGAAGCGATTGACTTGATCTTGCAGGTCTTGCTGGAATTCGGCGGCTCCGTTTCCAGAGCAACCCTTCTAACCTACTCGACCGTCTGATTCATGTCGAATCAGACCCCTTTTGGGGACAGATATCCCCTTGGGGCGAAGATCGTTAGAGAGGTTCCCGAAGCCCCGGCGCCACCGCCGTCTCCCTCGGGTCTGGTGAACTGTACGAACCTCGTCCCGCATCGTCAAATCGACCACGCCGTCTTCCCGCACGGTTCGGTGAGCAGCGGGTAGCCGGTGACAGGCGACGTCAGCGGGAGAGCGTGGCCGACATCGTCGCCACGATGACGCTGACCAACCCCTCGACGACTTCGGCCCGGTCCACCTCGGGATGCTCCAGCCACCAGTCACCGGTGGCCTGAACCATACCGACGAAGGCGTGACCCAGTACCTGGGCGCGAACCGGATCGGGCACCGCCGTCTCGGCGGCGATCACCGTGCCGAGTTCCTCACCGAGGCTGCGCACGATGGCGGTCATCTGGGAGTGGGTCCGGCTGTCCTCCGCACCGGCCCGGTAGAAGAGGAACCGGTAGAGGTTCAGGTTGGCCGCGATCATCTCCAGATAGGCGTCGATCGCCGCCCGGGCGCGACTGCGCAGGTCGGCCCTGGCCCGGTCGAACTCCGGGCGCAGCAGGCCGACCACGGTGCGGACATGCCGGTTCGCCAGGGCCTGATAGAGCCCGCTCTTGTCACCGAAGTGCCGGTAGAGGATGGGCTTGGTGACCCCCGCCTCGGCGGCGATCGACGCCATGGACGCCTCGGGTCCCTCACGCCGGATCACCCGGTCCGCAGCGTCGAGCAGCGCTCGACGCCGATCCGGATCCCGTCCGCCCACCGATGCTCCCCTCACACGGAGAGGAACAGCATAGGCCGGGAGCCCCAGCCGAAAGCGCCATGAACGCGAACAGCGGCTCCGGTGGAGTAAGGGATGTGAACTCACTTGGCGAAGGACGGAAGGGACTGATTCACCGGCGGTCCAGGACCGCTGTGGTCCGTACGACGATCTATCGGGCAGTGAGCGGGATTGTCCGATGTGTGCGCTTTAGCGGAAGTGGCTCCGGGAAGGGAGAACGACAGGGAATGCGGGACGGGCGGGGGCTCTCGGCATGTCGGGGAAGAGCGTGAAGACGCGGCGAGCACGGATGGCTGTCAGGCGGGCGGCGTTCGGGGTGCTGCGGGCGCTCAACGCGAGGCGGGCGAGGCGCGCTCCGGCGCCCGACACGAGAACCGTCCGGATCCTGCTGCAGCACGCGTACGGAATGGGCGGCACCATCAGGACCGTGCTCAACCTGGCGGGTCACCTGGCGCGCGAGCGCGATGTTGAGATCGTCAGCGTGGTCCGGACGGCCAGGGAGCCGTTCTTTCCCATCCCGCCGGGCGTGCGGGTGTCGTTCCTGGACGACAGGACCCGGCGGCGAGGCCCGGTGGGGTGGCTGCTGTCGCGCCTGCCGAGCATGCTGATCCCGAGGCAGGAGAACGTCTACCGGGCGGTCTCACTGCTGACGGACCTGCGCATGGTCCGCTACCTGCGATCCATGCGCACCGGCGTGCTGATCTCCACCCGGCCGGGATTCAACCTGATCACCGCCCTGTTCGCGCCACCGGGCGTCATCACCATCGGCCAGGAGCACGTGGCACTCGACGTGCACTCCCCCGAGGTCGTCCGGCTCATCAAGCGGCGCTACGGCAGGCTGGACGCCTTCGTCACGTTGACGCAGGTGGACCTGGAGCACTATCGCAGAGCTCTCAAGACGCCGCCCGGACGGCTGTTGCGCATCCCGAACGCCGTGACCACGCTGTCCGGTGGCGTCTCGAAGCTGGACGAGAAAGTCGTGGTCGCCATCGGCAGGATGGTTCACGCCAAGGGCTTCGACCTGCTGGTGAAGGCGTGGAAGCCCGTCGCCGCGGCGCACCCCGACTGGGTGTTGCGCCTCTACGGGCGTGGCAGGCCCGAGGCCGAGCGGAAGCTCCGCGCCAGGATCGAGGAGGCCGGGCTGTCGGACACGATGCTGCTCATGGGCAGCTCGTCGGAGATCGGCATGGAGCTGGCCAAGTCATCGATCTACGCCGTCAGCTCGCGCTACGAGGGATTCAGCATGACGATCCTGGAGGCGATGAGCAAGGGCGTGCCGGTGGTGAGCTTCGACTGCCCGCACGGCCCCAGGGAGGTCATCGCACACGGGCACAACGGGCTGCTCGTTCCGCCGAAAAAGCCCGCGGCGCTCGCCGAGGCGCTCTGCCGGCTGATCGAGGACCGGGAGCTGCGTGGCAGGCTCGGCGACAACGCGGCGCTGACGGCAGCCGACTACAGCCTCAACGCCATCGGGGCCCGCTGGGACGCGCTTCTGGCGGAGCTCGGTGACGGACATCCCAGCGACCAGAAGCGGCGCCTGCCGGTATAACGCGCGGTTCGTGGGTGAAACTCCGGTAATCTGCCGCTCGTCTTCAGGAGGTGGCAGGTGGCCGGAGCGGGTGCCGTCGCCGTACCGGGCTACGAGGTGTCCGGGGTGCTCGGCCAAGGTGGTTTCGGAATCGTCTACCGGGCCAGGCAGCTGGCGGTGGAGCGTGAGGTCGCGCTCAAGGTGGACAACCGGGTGCTGGTCTCGGAACGGGACCGGCGCCGTTTCATGCGCGAGGTGACCTCGGCGGGCGCCCTCTCCGGCCACCCGCACGTCGCCCATGTCTACGACGCCGGGGTCCTGCCCGATGGGCGGCCGTACATGGTCCTGGAGCTGTGCCCTGGCGGGTCGCTGCTGGACCGGATGCGTGCGGAGGGGCGGCTGCCGCCGGCCGAGGTCACCGACATCGGCATCAAGATCGCCGACGCGCTGTCGGCGGCGCACGCCGCCGGAGTGCTGCACCGCGACATCAAGCCTGCCAACATCCTGATCAACCGGTACGGCAATGCGGTGCTCTCCGACTTCGGCCTGGCCACCATGCCCTCGTCGGGCAGCGAGGTGTCGGTGACCAGGGAGTCCCTCACCCCGGCCTATGCTCCGCCCGAGGCGTTCGAGCTGACCGAACCCGCCCCCGCGGGCGACGTCTACTCCCTCGCCGCCACGCTGTACGCGCTGCTCTCCGGGCGCCCTCCGCGCTTCCCGGAGAGCGGCGTGGTCAACATCGCGGTCATCATGGCCCTGCACCGCCTGCCCGTCCCCGAGATCCCGGGGGTGCCGCCGGAACTGACCGCCGTGCTCAGGGATGCCATGGCCGCCGACCCCGCGCGGCGCACCCCCTCGGTGGCCGCGCTGCGCGACGCCCTCGCGAGCCTGCGCCCGGGGGGTGACGCCCCGGCCTCCCCGCCTCATGCCCCGCGGCCCGTCTCCCCGATTCCCGCCCCTTCCCCCTTGCCGCCGTACGCCACAGTGCCACCGCCGTACGGCACGCCGCCGGTCCAGGGCGGGCCCGGCAGGGAGCCGGTGCGGTCGCATCTGACGTCTCCGGGGGTGAGCGGTACCAAACCGCCCGAGCATCCCGCCTCGTCGAACACGCGGGTCTTCGTCGCGGTGGCGGTAGCCTTCGTGATCCTGCTACTGGCCGGGGCCGGGCTCATGTACATCGAGAATCGCGACCGGACCCCGACCACCTCGCAGCAGTCGGGCCAGCAGGCGCTCCTGGGCGGCGAGAACGCCGGGGACGGCCCGACCTCGGCGTCCGGCGGGTCCGCGGCCCCCAAGGTCCCGGAGGTTCCCACGGTCACGGCGGCCTGTCCCGCCTCGGCAGTCGCGGGTGCGGGGGCCGCGTGCGTGGTGAAGCCCGAGTGCTGGGGCGGCCTCGTCTCGATCGCGGGCGACACCACGGCCAAGCGGATCGGCTGCGAGGAGTCACACGTGTGGGAGACGTACGCGATCGCCCCGCTTCCGCAGGACTCGCTCACCTACGACCTGGCAGCCCTGGAGAAGCATCCGACGGTGCGGAAGGTGTGCTCGGAACAGGTCATGTTCGCCTCCATGTCCGACACCCGCAGCGATCGGCGGAGCAGGTGGCAGGGCACGGTCCTGCCACCCTCCCAGGAGCGGTTCCAGGGTGGGGCACGGACCTACCGGTGTCTGGGCGGCCTCATCGGCTTGGAGACCCCGGGAATCCGCTTCGGCCGGTGAGCCCTCTCGGGGTGGGGTCCGGTCACGTCGCCCCCGCTCCCAACGGGGCCGGAGCCACCCGGAAGCGGACGGTCCGCCGGTCGGCACGGCGCCGACACTCTCTTCGCCCCTTTAGTCAGGGCGGGTGCGGACTGGCATTCTTGACGTGAAGAATTGGATGGAAGCGAAATGTGAACGCTCGCTTCACGATCTGCGTACGTCACAAACGGTGATGGTGCACGGACCGGGTTCGCTCATGCTTTCGAGAAACCCACTACGTGGCATCCTGTCGTGTTTTCTTTCCCGGTCATGAGGACCGAGGTCTCCGAGCTGGAGGTATTTGATGACTCAGGCACAGATCGGTGTGACAGGGCTGGCCGTCATGGGGGCGAACCTCGCCCGTAACCTGGCCAGGCACGGGCATTCGGTAGCGGTGCACAACAGGTCACACCACAGGACCAAGGCACTGGTCGAGGAGCACGGGGACGAGGGGACCTTCGTCCCCTGCGAGACTCCCGAGGAGTTCGTCGCGGCGCTGCAGCGCCCCCGGCGCATCCTGATCATGGTCAAGGCCGGGGCGGCGACCGACGCGGTGATCGAGGAGTTCGCCCCCCTGCTGGAGCCGGGCGACATGCTGGTGGACGGCGGGAACGCGCACTTCCTCGACACGCGCAGGCGCGAGGCCGCGCTGCGCGAGCGCGGCCTGCACTTCGTCGGCGCGGGCATCTCCGGCGGGGAGGAGGGCGCGCTGCTCGGGCCGAGCATCATGCCCGGCGGCTCGAAGGAGTCGTACGAGGCGCTGGGCCCGCTGCTGGAGGACATCGCGGCGAAGGTCGACGGCGTGCCCTGCTGCGCGCACATCGGCCCCGACGGCGCCGGGCACTTCGTGAAGATGGTGCACAACGGCATCGAGTACGCCGACATGCAGCTCATCGCCGAGGCGTACGACCTGCTCAGGCAGGGGCTCGGCCGAACCCCGGCGGAGCTCGCGGACATCTTCGCGGAGTGGAACTCAGGTGAGCTGTCCTCGTACCTGATCGAGATCACCGCCGAGGTGCTCCGCCAGGTCGACGCGGCCACCGGCAGGCCGCTCGTCGACGTGATCGCCGACCGGGCGGAGCAGAAGGGCACCGGCCGGTGGACCGTACAGATCGCCCTGGACCTGGGGGTTCCGGTGAGCGGCATCGCCGAGGCGGTGTTCGCCCGCTCCCTGTCCGGCCACGCCGACCTGCGCGCGGCCGCGCGCGGCCTGCCGGGCCCCTCGGGCGTACCGGCCGGCGCCGTCGGCGAGGACTTCGCCGAGGATGTGCGGCGGGCGCTGTACGCCTCGAAGATCGTCGCCTACTCCCAGGGGTTCGACATGATCAGGGCGGGCAGCGCCGAGTACGGCTGGAACGTCGACCCCGGCGTGCTGGCCACGATCTGGCGGGGCGGCTGCATCATCCGCGCCGTCTTCCTGAACCGCATCCGTGAGGCGTACGCGGCGCCGGACAAGCCGGTCACCCTGCTCGCCGCCCCCTATTTCGCCGAAGCGCTGACCCTGGCGCAGGACTCGTGGCGGCGGGTGGTGGCGAAGGCCGCCGAGCTGGGCATCCCGGCGCCGGGCTTCTCCACCGCGCTGGCCTACTACGACGGGCTGCGGGCCGAGCGCCTGCCCGCGGCCCTGATCCAGGGCCAGCGTGACTTCTTCGGTGCGCACACCTACCAGCGGGTGGACCGCGAGGGCTCCTTCCACACCCTGTGGTCGGGCGACCGCACGGAGATCGAGAGCTGACATCCTCGGCGGGCGGCGGAAGGTCTCGCCGCCCCTCCCGCGGCGGGCCGTTCAGCCACGGCCGCTGCGGTGCCCGGGGTCGTGCGGGTCCGGACAGTGCCGGCGCGGTACGGCCTGCGCCGGGCCGCTCTCCCGGCCACCGGGATCCACCTGACACGAAGACTTCCCCGCCCTGCTGGTGCCCGCAGCGATCAGTGGCCTGGTCGTGCTACGGGCACGCTCCGGTTACGACGCCGAAACCGCCCGGACGTGAGTGAGTGCTCGCCCGGCCCGGGTCAGCCGCCACACCGCCACCGCGAAGGCCGTCCAGACGCAGGTGTTGAGCGATTCCTCAAACCACTGCAGGGTGATGGTCTGCTCCGGCTGCCCGGCGAGCATCCCCATGCTGTAGGTACCGAGGATGTTGAACCCCAGCAGGGCCATCGCCACGGTGTCACCCGACTTCTGGGCCAGCAGGATCATTCGCACGGCGAGCAGCGTCGCCGACGCCGTGGTCACGACGAGCAGCGGCCAGGTCGCTCCGACGCCGGCCGCGGCGACGACTCCGATCAGGGCGAAAGCCACGAACGCCCACAACGGAGCGGTCCTCCTGCCCGCCTCACCGGGACGGACGCTCAGCAGCGCCCAGGCGAGAAGGGTGAAGCCCGGCCCGAGCAGGAAGAACTGGGCCTTGGCCATCCAGACGATGTCCGGCCCGCCCAGGGCCACGATGGTCTTCCAGGTGGCCTTGAGGGCGCCGCCGATCACGACGAGCATCCCCCCGGCCAGTGCGACACGCGTCACCTTCGGTCCGGCGAGGGCGCCGACGCGGGCAACGAGCAGGGTGACACCGGTCGCCATGGCGAGAACCGGCAAGAAGTCCACAAGCGCCAGAGAGAGGGGGTATTCCACGGCACTACCATCCGATTCCCTAGAGGAAACACTGTTTCCAAAGTAGGAACACGTGGCGACGTCTGTCAATGACGGAACCGCGCCGGGCCCGCCCTCCGGCGGGGCAGGAACCCTGCAGCCGCATCGTCATGATCACCTCGCGACGCCCGCGGGCGTGTCGCGGCCGGCTCGGAAGGTCACGCCGCGCGAGGTCTCCGGTGCGGCGTTCAGCCCAGTTTCGGGAGCAGGGCGAACGCGTGGTCGGCGGCGGCGACGGCCGAGAGGTGGGTCCGCTCGGCGGTCTCCCCCTCCACCAGCCTCAGCCAGTTGCGCCGGGCCAGCACCCGCTGGACGGCCAGGACCTGGCCCGCGACGAGTCGTGCGGTGAGCTCGTCGGTGATCTCGGCGAGCGCGGCGGCGAGGGCCTCCTCATCCGAGGCCATGTGGTGGAGCACCCGGGCCGCGAGGCTGGGCGTGGAGAAGACCATCCGATGGTATTCGAGCACCTCGGGGTGGTCGTTGAGCCCCGTCACGGGATCGCGCCGCTCCAGCCCGGCCAGGAAGTGGCGGTGCAGCGCCTCCAGCGGCGCCTCGCCGGCCCGGCGCTCGCGCACGACCCGGGCGGCCTCGCCCTGATGGTCGGAGATGCGGTGCAGGACAAGGTCCTCCTTGGTCGGGAAGTACTTGAAGAGCGTCGGCTTGGAAACCCCCGCCGCCGCCGCCACCTCGGCGACCGACACCTCGTCGAATCCCCTCTCCAGGAAGAGCGCGATCGCCTCCGCCGAGATCGTCTCGTGGACCTGCCGCCTCTTGCGTTCCCGGAGCCCTGTCACGCGTTCCAACCTAACAGAAACGCAACTCGGTTAATATCTTAACCGAGTTAAGCTTTTTGGAAGATGGAGACGCGATGACGGATACCGGACTCGACGACGAGCGTGCCTATCTGGCGGAGTGCGAGGCGGCCATCCGCCGGATGGTCGAGGGCGCGCGCCTGAACGTCGTCATCGGCGAGCGGGTGGCGGGCGACCGCTACAGCGCGGAGCGACTGGGCTACGACCTGAGGAGCCTCGCCAAGGAGCTGGAGGAGCAGCCGGACGGGCCGCCGTTCTTCGGCCGCCTCGACTTCAGCCCCGGCGCCGGTCCGGCCGAGCACCGCGGACAGCGCTACTACATCGGCCGGCGCCATGTCTCCGGTGGCACCGGGCGGGCGCCGATGGTGATCGACTGGCGTGCGCCCGTCTCCACGACGTTCTACCGGGCGAGCGCCCGCGACCCGCAAGGAGTGTCCGTACGGCGCCGTTTCGGCTGGTCCTCGAAGCCGGTCAGGGTGACCGGCTTCCTCGAAGTCCATCGCATCCCCTCAGCTGGGGTGTTGCGACGACCACTAGAACGGA
>NZ_JBEXUE010000445.1:0-8212 GCF_040614275.1 Streptosporangium sp. NPDC006013 | reverse complement strand
TCGCCTATGACAACATCAACTTCCTGGGCTGCCACGCCTTCTCCCGCGCCGATGTCACCAGCGGCCTGCGCGCCCGCCGCCGACACGGTGACCGCCGAGCCGTCCCGTGCCAGGCGGGTACGGTTACTCGTCGCCGTCGCTGTCGCCGAGCCAGACGAGGTCGGAGCCGAGCCGGTACGCCGCGCTCTGCGGGCTCGTCCACCGGCCGAATCCCCGGGGTGTGCCGACGGTGGCCGCGTCGCCGCCCGGCAGGGCCAGCCCGTAGGCCACCAATCGCGCCATGATCTCCTCGTCCTCGACCTCCCGGACCAGCGCGAACACGCGGGGCAACCCTCCGGCCAGTGCCCGCACCTCCTCCCTGCTGAGCGGCAAATCGGACTCCCAGGACAAACCGCCCCCGCCGTCTTCGGTCTCGCCGCGCCGTGAGCCCATGCCGTGGTAAACAGTCGGGTAGTCGGAACCGTTGAAGTGCTCCATCTCGGGTGCTTCCTTCCGGCATCGGGACCGGGGCGAGCATGGCCTGTCAGCGAAGCCCGCCCCGGTCTCCTTCTCTTCCCTGGTGTTCCTGTGACCACGTGACCGTCCCGTGGTCGGATGCTGCCATTTCTTGCGCTCTCTGTGAGCGGGTGGCTACGTTGAGTATAGTGACACACGGTTACTAAAGTTCACAAGCTGTATTTGCCAGGCTGGTGAAGCCCTGGCCTGTACAGCCCAGCCTGGAAGGTGGATATGGCTGCTCCGAAGTGGGTGACGCTCCGAGCACAGTGGCTCGGCCAGCAACTCCGCGAGTTACGTGAGGCCAACTCTCTGTTGCTCAAGGACGTGGCCGAGTATCTCCAGCGAGACCCGTCCACTGCGGGCCGCTTCGAATCGGGGGAGTATCCGATCCGGCGCCCGGACCTGCTGGCCCTCCTCGACCTGTACGGCGTGGCCGACGGCAGGCGACGCGAGAGCCTGATGAAGCTCAGCCAGGAGGTCTGGCAGAAGGGCTGGTGGGACGGGTACGCCAACGAGGTCGCCGGTGCGTTCGTCGACTATGTGTGGCTGGAGTCCCGTGCGGCCGAAATCCGCTCCTTTGACAACACCCTGCTTCTCGGGTTGTTTCAGACGCAGGAGTACGCGCGGGCGGTGATCGCGGCGGCGGAGTTCGGTGCCGAAAAACAGCAGATCGAGCGATGGGTCGAGTTGCGCATGACTCGTCAGGAGATCCTCCGAGGTGACGACCCTCCGCGCCTGTCAGCGATCATCGATGAAGCGGTGTTGCACCGTGAGGTCGGTGGTCCGGAATGTCAGATGGCGCAGCTACGTCATCTGATCGAGTGCGCCGCCCGGCCGAATATCGAGATCCGAGTGCTCCCGTTCAGTGCTGGTGCGCATGCCAGCCCGACAGGTGCTTTCCGAATACTGGCGATGAGGAATCCCTATCCTGGGGTCGCCTATGCGGAGACCCCGAAGGGCGCTATTTACGTGGAATCGCCCGATGCTGAGAGCTTCATGCTGACGTACGATAATTTGCAGAAGCTCGCCCTCGGCCCCGAAAACTCGGCCGAGCTCATCTCCGCAATAGCGAAAGAAATGCGGTGAACGCGATGCAGGAGCACAGTAAGCCCAGCTCCGGTGAACTGGCCGGTGTGGCCTGGCACATCAGTACGAAGAGCGAGAACGGCGGTGGAAGCTGCGTGGAGGCCGGGCCGTTGGCCGATGGTAGTGGGCGGGTGGCGGTGCGGCACAGTCATCGGCCTGATGGTGAGGTGATCGTCTATACCCGCGCCGAGTGGGAGGCGTTCGTCGGCGGTGTCAAGGACGGGGAATTCGACTTCTCCGGCACCTCGGGCTGAGGCGAGGGGCCTGAACGCGATGACGGCCCGTCAGGCTCGGTCCGTCGGTCACTCGTCCGACAGGTAGACGGGACGTCCTTCCTGCCGGGCGAGGCGGGCGGTGAGCAGGCGGGTGGTGGCCTTCTCCCCAAGGAGGGTGACGGCGGTGTGCCACGGGAGGAACGCCACCTCGTCAAGCTCCTCGGCCTCCGGGCTGATCTGACCGGGATCGCTCAGCACGCCGCCGTCGAACACGAAGTGGATCAGCGGGCGGGGGCGTTCCCCCGACGGTGGGCTCCAGTGGACCACGAGGAGGTCACCCACCTCGACGGGCACGCCGAGCTCCTCGGTCGCCTCACGCCTCGCGCACGCGTGGGGCGCCTCGTCCTCTTCCACGACTCCACCGGGGAAGTCCCAGGTCGGCCGGTAGTTGGGCTTGACCAGTAGCACCCGGCCCTCGGGGTCGGTGATCAGCAGGCAGGCGCAGACGAACACGGTGGGCAGGGTGGCGTACCAGGTGACGGGGTCGAGGTAGGGCTTGCTCACCCTCGCCACGCTACCGCCACGAGCCGCAGGTCCCGGGCAAGGCCCGCCGAACCGTCATCGGCCATTCACATCCGGAAGGCCGGACGTCACCGTCGCCGCTCGGTCGAGTTTCCCAAGCCGGCGTGCTCCCCTCCTCGGCCCTCCCTGACGGCAGATGCCCCGGTGGACGATCCTTCTACTCAGCCGAGTTTCTTGACCAGCACCTCGAACTCCAGGTCGTCCCTGGTCGGCAGGCCGAAGCTCTCATCGCCGTAGGGGAACGGGGTCGTCTCGCCGGTGCGGACGTAGCCCCGGCGCACGTACCAGGCCAGCAGTTCCTCGCGAGCCGAGATCACCGTCATGTGCATCTCGTCCACCCCCCACTCGTCGCGGGCGAGACGCTCGGCCTCGGCGAGGACCGCCTTGCCGAGGCCGCCGCCCTGCAGCGTGGGGCGTACGGCGAACATCCCGAAGTACGCGTGCCCGCCCCGGCGCTCCACCTGGCAGCAGGCGATGATCTCGCCCTCCGACTCCGCGACCAGCATGCGGCCGTCCGGGTTCTCCACCGCGGCGGTCACGCCCTGGGCATCGGTCCGCTGCCCGCCCAGCAGATGCGCCTCGCTCGTCCAACCGGCCAGGCTCGACTCTCCCCGGTACGCGGACTCGACCAGGGAGACCAGGGTGGGGATGTCCGTGACGGTGGCGGCACGGAAGGTCGCTCGCGCGGTCCGCGAAGGGCTGTTCATGAGTGCGGGGTCCTCTTCAGCAATCGGTGGATCATGCGGATGCCGGGACATCCGGTGCCGTGAGCCAAATCTAGTGGGACGGTTCTCCCTGGCCGACCGCCGCCTCGGTGCGGAAGTCGCCGCCGTATCAGTGCAGCGTGACGAAGGCAACGCCGTACCCCCAAAGCCCGACACCGGGCTGAGTGACGGCCTCTTCCGTCCAGTCGCGGCTCTCCATCTGCCGGGGCAGGCGTTCGCCGGTGGCGGGATCCGATGGGTACTGGACGTGCTCGGCGCGTGCTTTGCTTGCTCCATGGACGAGGTGCAGATCACTCACTATCTGGACAGATTGGGCGTGACCCGGCTCGCGGAGCCGGATGCTCGGAGCCTGCGGGCCTTGCAGTTCGCGCACCTGAGGACGGTGCCGTTCGAGAACCTGAGCATCCATCTCGGCGAGCCGATCTCGCTCGACTCCGACGCGCTGTTCGACAAGATCGTCAACCGCCGTCGCGGCGGTTTCTGTTACGAGCTGAACGGGTTGTTCGCCGAGTTGCTGACCGCGCTCGGCTACCGGGTGACGCTGCTGGCCGCCCGGGTCTTCGGCGGCGGCGCGCCGGGGCCGCTCTTCGACCACCTGGCACTCCGCGTCGATCTCGACGAGTCGTGGCTGGTCGACGTCGGGTTCGGCGACTTCTCCGACGAGCCGCTGCGGCTCCACGAGCGCGCGGAGCAGAAGGACGGCGGGGGCGTGTTCCGGATCGCACCCGCACCCGGCGACCACGGTGACCACGGCGACCTCGACATCACGCACAATGGCGACCCGGGTTACCGGCTGACCGCCCGGCCCTACGAGCTGGCGGACTTCGTCCCGATGTGCTGGTGGCAGGCGACCTCCCCGCAGTCGCACTTCACCAGGTCACCGATCTGCTCGATGCGCACGGCCCAGGGCCGGACCACGCTCAGGGACCGCAAACTGATCCACAGCGTGGACGGCGAGCGCATCGAACGCGTCCTGGACGAGACCGAACTCCTCCCCGCCTACCTCGACTCCTTCGGGATCGCCCTCGACCGGGTCCCCTCCGCGACTCCGCCGTCATAGCTGCCCTGGCCAGGTTGAACCTGGCTGAGCTTCTGCCCACGGAATGACCTGGAGTGCGGTTCTCCACCGGGATCCGGCCCGGTCAGGCCGTGGTGAGGGAGCGGTCGCGGTTGACAAGGGCGGCGTAGGGGCCGCCGGCGGCGAGGAGATCGTCGTGGCTGCCGCGTTCGACGATGCGGCCCCGGTCGAGGACCACGATCTGGTCGGCGTTGCGGATCGTCGACAGGCGGTGGGCGATCGTGATGGTGGTCCGGCCGCGTGACAGGGTGTCCAGCGCCTCCTGGACGGCGCGCTCGGTCTGGGTGTCCAGGGCGCTGGTGGCCTCGTCGAGGACCAGTACGGGCGGGTCGCGCAGCAGCGTCCTGGCGATGGCCAGGCGCTGCTTCTCGCCGCCGGAGAAGCGGTAGCCGCGCTCGCCGACCATGGTCTCGTACCCCTCGGGCAGCGAGGCGATGTGGTCGTGGATCCGGGCGGCCCGGGCGGCGGAGACGATCTCCTCGTCGGTGGCCGAGGGGTTGGCGAACCGCAGGTTGTCGGCGATCGAGGAGTGGAACAGGTAGGTCTCCTGGGAGACCACGCCGACCGTCTCGGCCAGGGCCTCGAAGGTCAGCTCGCGCACGTCCACCCCGTCGACGGTGATCCGCCCGCCGGTCACGTCGTACAGCCGGGGGAGCAGGTAGCTCAGCGTGGTCTTGCCCGAGCCGGTCTCGCCGACCACGGCCAGGGTCGTGCCCGCGGGGACGGTGAGGTCGATGTCCGACAGGGTCGGGGTCTCCCCGTAGGAGAAGTCGACGTGCTCGAAGCGGATCTCGCCGCGTACCGTCTTCGGCGTGCGGGTGCCGGGGTGGATGTCCACGGCCAGGTCCAGGTACTCGAAGATCCGGGCGAACAGCGCCAGGGAGCTCTGCACGTCGACGCCGAGCCTGAGCAGCGACACCGAGGGGCGGAACAGGTTCAGCTGGAGGGTGGTGAAGGCGACGACGGTGCCGATGGAGATCGCCGAGGTCAGTCCGGTGGCCCAGTAGATCATCGCGGGCATGGCCGCCATGATGATCTGGATGGTGGACTGCCGCCAGCGTCCGGCCATGCTGGAGCGGAGTTCCAGGACGGCCAGCTCGTCCGAGGCGGCGGAGAACCGTCTGGCGAGCTCGGGGCCCTGGCCCATCGTCCGGCCCAGCAGGATGCCGCTGATCGACAGCGACTCCTGGATCATCGACGACATGGCGGCCATCTTCCGCTGCCGCTCGGAGGTGATCTTTCTGCGTTCCCGGCCGACCCTGCGGCTGATGCCGACGAAGAGCGGGAGCAGTAGCAGTGACACCACGGTCAGCCGCCAGTCCAGCACCAGCATCGCGATGATCGTCGCGATCACGGTGGTCAGGTTGGAGACGATCGCGGCGGCGGTGGAGGTGACCACCAGCTGCATGCCGCCGATGTCGCTGGCGATGCGCGACTGCACCTCGCCGGTCCTGGTGCGGGTGAAGAAGGCCATGGACATGCGCTGCAGGTGGCCGTAGACGGCGGTGCGCAGATCGTGCATGACGCGCTGGCCGACCCCGTTGGAGATCAGCATCTGGATGACGTCGAGCACGCTGGTGACGACGGCGACCGCGACCATGCCGAGTACGAGCAGCGTCAGCAGGCCGGTCCTGCCGTGCGGGATGGCGTCGTCGAGCACCGCGCGGAGCATGAACGGCGAGGCCAGCGAGACGAGCGAGGACAGTCCGATGAGGGCGCCCACGATGACCAGCCGGCCCCGGTAGGGGCGGAACAGGCCGACGACGCGCCGCAGGGGCGCGCGGGGCTCGTCGCTGGTGGGTGGTGCTCCGTCTTCGAGGGGGGCCTGCTCTCCGGGGGGTGCTTCGTTCGCGCGGGGATCATCGGTCATATGAGGTGTTTCGTGCCGTTCGGCACTCCTGGTCTGTTCCGTCATGGAACTCCCTTCTGGTGGCTGTCCGAACAAGAGGTTACGGGGCCGGTCAGGCATTTTTGCTGGCAACCGGCTCGCCGGGGCCGACCGATGGGAGGGAGGTGACGGGAGTGGCCAGATCTCGACAGTGTTTCCGCCGAGCGTTCATCAACTTTCCTGACGGAGAGTCGTTGATCTATCCGAAAGCGATCTATAACGTCATTTAGCGTGACTCGTCCCCCCAAGTTGCTTAAAGTACTGATCGCCGCAGTTGTGCTGATCCCTATCGGTCTCGCCTCCCTGCCCGCCTCCGCCGACCCCGCCCCGGACCCGGAGCACCCCTGGCGCCTGGAACACTGGCCCCAGACCCAGCCCTGGCAGCAGGACGCCCCCGAGGCCTCGGCCGCGCGGCGCGCCGAGCCCGTCACCCCGGCACCGATCGACCCGCAGAACTGGAAGAACCCGGACCACATGACGTGGGCCGACTACCGCAAACCCCCCGGCACCAACTGGGCCGACCCCGCGGTCAAGGGTTCCAAGCGCACCTTCCGCGGCGCGCTCGTCCTGGCCGACTATCCCAACCAGCCGTTCGTGGTCACCCAGCCCAAGGGCTCGACGGTCTTCAGGAATCCCAGCGCCGAGGCCCACGACATTCCCCGTGACCAGGTCGCCGGCTTCTACCGGGACTTCCTCAACACCCCCAACGACCTCAACCGGGGCCACACCATCCACGAGTACTGGATGGAGGACTCCGGGGGTCGTTACGGCGTGGAGTTGACCGCGTTCGGCCCCTACCAGATGCCGGGCAAGTCACACGAGTACGCCATGGAGTTCCAGGGAGGCACCGCCTGCCCGGCCGGTGACGCCTGCAACCGCAACATCAGGACCGACGCGCGGGCGTCGTGGATCGGTGACGTCGGCCAGGAGGTTCCGGCGGGCTTCGACTTCGTCTTCTACCTGAGCGCGGGACAGGACGAGTCGGCCACCTGGCAGGAGTTCGGCCCGATCAAGTTCCCCACCAAGGAGGCGGTGACCGACGACTTCGGCCCGCCCGACCCGGCCCTGCCCAACTGGGCCAGAACCCGCTACGTGGAGTGGACGTCCTGGGCCTCGGCCGCCTCCATCTGGCCCAACGCCGGGGGCGGGTCCTCCACCCAGGCGGAGAGCTCAGGGCAGGGCGTTTACGCCCACGAGCTCAGCCACATTCTCGGCATCGGCGACAACTACAACAACCCGTTCGGGGTACCGCCACGCCGGGCGTACACCGGGATCTGGGAGATGCTCAGCCGGGGCAGCTTCAACGGCCCGGGTGGCCCGCACAGCCGCTGGCTGATCCCGCCCACCTCGGGCGGCTCCATGGGAGCCCAGCACATGCTCCGCAACAAGATCAAGCTTGAGATGGTGGACGAGAACAACGTGCTGCGCCTGTCCCGTGAGGCGCTGGCCGAGTCCGGGGTCGTCGTGGCGGAGGTGACCGCCCGGGTGATCCAGCCGGGACCGGCCGGTCTGTCCGGGGTCAACATCGCCTTCGGTGACGGCGACCGCAGCCCGGCCTGCGACGTGCGCACCGACCCGTTCTGCGACGGCGGCGGATACCACAACTACACGCTCGAGGTCGTGGACAGGATGGGCGCCGACTCCTTCACGCCGGACTCGGGTGTGCTGCTGGCCAAGACCAAGAACGCCGACCAGGCGCCCTTCGAGTGGGTGATCGACGCCAACCCGCAGGACATCGGCATGACCGACTACGTGCTGCCGGACGGCACCGCCGTGCCCATCACGATCGGCGACTACCGCCAGTTGTCGGACGCCCTGTTCCACGCGGGCACCGGCTCGGGCTCCGAGTTCGAGTACGTGGACGAGGCCAACCGGCTCCACTTCTACGTCCTGGATCTCAAGCGCGACCGCAAGGGCGTGCTCTCCTACACGGTGGCGATCCGCTCACTGGACGGCGCCGGCCCGAACAAGCGCGGGGTGAAGGTGCTCCCGTCCGTCGGCCTCCCGTCCGGCGACGGCCTTTCCACCTGCCGCTTCCCGCTGTTCGGCGGCGGTGTTCCTACCCGGGGCCGGCTCATCCGGCATGGACGGCTTCATCGTTCAGCAGCGGGCCGCCGAACTCACCACGAGCGTGCTCTAC
>NZ_JBEXUE010000444.1:0-8227 GCF_040614275.1 Streptosporangium sp. NPDC006013 | reverse complement strand
CCCGGCCGAGGCGGGGGAGCCGCTCGTACAGGCGCACCCGGTGCCCCTCGCGGGCCGGCAGCAGGGCGCAGACCATGCCCCCGACACCACCCCGATCACCGTCACCTCCGGCATCCGCGCCTCCGGGTGAGCAGGCTCATGGAAATCCGGTCCCCCGATCACCGTTGTCTCCGGTATCCGTGTCCCCAGACGAGCAGGACGAACAGACCCATGCACGTTCCTCCCGCGACGGCGACCAGCGGATCCGGCGGGTCGAAAACCGCCGCGAAACCGACGGTCTCCATGACCGCCATCGTCGTGTAGATCGACACCAGCCCGGGGCTCCACGCCGCGGGTTCGGCCACGAGGCGCTCGATCAGGACCATGACCAGCAGTGAGACGACGAGCCAACCGGCGAAGTTACCGAGCGGGACGCCACGGTAGTGGCCGGGGTCGTGCCAGACCCACAGGCCCAGCCGGGTCATCCGCGGGTCCAGGAACACGTCCCAGGCGGTGAGCGCCAGCGCCCCCAGCGCGACCCGCGCGGCCCGGCTGCCGGGTGCGATCGCGGCGGCCACCGCGTGGGCCGCCAGTCCCATGCCACCCCAGGCCAGCGCCACGATCACCGGTACCCCGCCGAGCACCGGCTGGAGAGCGCCGGTGTAGTGGTAGTCGCCGAACGGCACCCCCGTCCTGGTCCCGACCCACTCCGCGGCGTACCCGGTCGCGACCGCGGCGGTGAACGCCGCGACGGCTCCGGTGGGGGAGTAGGTCACCGAGGCGAAGACCAGCGCGCTCGCCGCCAGCAGCGGGACGACCACACCGGTCAGCGCGATCGGCCGAGGCTGCAGTCCCGAGGCGACCTGCGCCACGACCATCGCGGCCAGCAGCACCGCGCCCAGCACGACCATCGCCTTCGAGGCGCGCGTAGCCACGGGTTCTGCCGGTGGTGGCCACACCCGCAACGCACCGGGCTCCTCCCGTCTGCTGTTCACCTGGTGGCTGTGCCCGATGGACGGTCATTTGATCGGCTGGCCGAGGTCAGGTTCGCTTTGAAATCCCGATCTCCCGGAAGACGGTGGCGGGGCCCGCGACTTCCAGAAGGGCCGGGGCTTGAACCTGCCGTGGCGAGAGGTCCTAACGTTGCGGGCGTGATCGGGAAAGACGACGCCGGGCGCAGATGGAGCATCGGCGAGGTGGCACGGGCGAGCGGGATGACCGTGCGCGCTGCACCACTAGCCGACGGGCAGACGAGACGACCATCTGGTCAGCGGTGGGTTGTCCGCTTCGTTTCCTTGCCCGCCTTGTCGTAGGTGACCCACTCGCCGGTCTTCTTGCCGACGTTGTACGTCCCCTCGTCCAGCAGGTTGCCGTTGTCGTGCCAGCGGCGCCACGGGCCGTGCTGCTTACCGTCCACGAAGGCGCCCTGCTGCAGGAGGCCGCCGCCCTCGCGGTGCCAGACCCAGTCGCCGACGAGCTGCCCGGCCTGGTAAACACCCTCCGCCTTCAACCGGCCGTTCCGAAAGTAGAAAGTCCACGATCCACTCCGCTGCCCGTCCGAGTAGTCGCCCTTACCCGACAGGGTCCCGTCCTTGAAGTATTCCTCCGCCATGACGACAGCATAGGAGCGGGTTGGCTGAATGTGCCGGTTCGTTCCCAGGTATTCGACCGGAAAGGTCTGTTGGTAAACCCGGAATCCGACACCCCGTATCTCCGCCGTGGGTGGCGCCGTGCCAGACGGGGAGGTGTGGTTGGCTGTCCCCCCGTGAACGTCGTTGAAGTGCTGGGACTGTTCGGAGCCGGGGTGCTGGCCGGGGTGGTCGGCACGGTGGTGAGCCTGGCCTCGATCATCTCCTACCCGGTGCTGCTGGCGTTCGGCTTGCCGCCGGTGACCGCGAACGTGACGAACACGGTCGCGCTGACCTTCAACGGGGTGGGCGCGGCGTTCGGGTCGCGGCCGGAACTGGCCGGACAGGGCGCGAGGGTCCTGCGACTCGGCACGATGACCCTGCTCGGCGGGGCGGTGGGGGCCGGATTGCTGCTGGCGACCCCCTCCGACACGTTCGAGGCGATCGCGCCCTGGCTGATCGCGTTCGCCTCGCTGCTGCTGCTCCGTCCGCCGAACACGATGGGAGGGTACGGCGGCGAGGACGGATGGAAGGCGCGCGCCGCCATGTTCGCCGTCGCGATCTACATCGGCTACTTCGGAGCCGCCGGCGGGGTCCTCATGTTCGCGGTGCTCTCGGCCGTGCTCGACCAGTCACCGGTCAAGATCAACGCTATCAAGAACGTCGTCTCCGCCCTGGCCAACGGGGTGGCGGCGATCGGCTTCGCCCTCTTCGGGCCGGTGCAGTGGTCGGCGGCGATACCCCTCGCACTGGGATTCCTGCTGGGCGGTCGGCTCGGCCCGGTGATCGCCCGACGCCTGCCCGGCCGCGCGCTCCGCCTCGGCACCGCCGCCTGCGGCCTGCTCGTCGCGCTCAAACTCGGCATAGACGCCTACGCGTGAGCCGGTTTGCGGTGGAGTTTGTTTTACGAGCATTCGGGCCTCGCCCGCGAGGTGCCATGCTGGAAGCCGATCGCCGTCGAAAGGTACGGCGCCGCGCATGGTGAAAAGCGCCTCGAAGGCAAATCGACGTGGCCAACGCCGGGCAGAACCTGGCCTTGACGGCGGCCGCCGCCCGTCCGGGCGGCCGAATCGTCTCGCCCCTCGGCGGTCCGCAGGAATTCCCCTGTGGGGTGAACTCTGTCTTCACCGGTACCGCCGCCGCTACGGCAGGGCAGCTTGACGTGCTGGCCGATCAGACGGCGCACGGCACACTCAATGTTCCCATCAGCGCCGAGTACGCCTTCGCCGACGCGAGGCTGCCCGAGTGCGGGCGCCGGCAGGTCAAGGGGTTACGGCGTGAAGAGGTGGCGATGCTGGCTGGAAGCCGCCGACGATGCGCTCGCGGCCGGGGACAAGCGGCCAGGCTAGGCGGCGAGCAATTGGCAGGACACTGTGAGGCCGGGGCCATGCTCCGGCCTCTTCGACGTCCATGGGCCCGGTCCGCCCTGGTTCCTAGGTAAGCCACTCCCAGGAATTCCGCAACCTTCTTCCACTCCGCTGGCCTAGGCAAACTCATCCGTGTCAGCCAAAGGGTACGGAACGAAGGGCGCCGTCATGACCACCTGGTTCATCACCGGAGCATCCCGCGGCCTGGGCGCCGAGATCGCCCGCACCGCCGTCAACAAGAGCGGCAACGTCGTGATCGCGGTGCGCAACCCGGACCGGTCATCATGGTGTCCACCTTCGACGGCCGGCGCGCCAACCTGATGACCAGCGGTTTCAACGTCGACGACCACAACCTGTGGATCCTCAAGGGCGAGCGAGCCTGGATCGATCCCGGCAGGCGCGGAACAGGAGAGTTCCACCACCGCGGCAACGGCACCTTCGCCGGCAACGCCACCATCTTGGACCTGCGGCATCGCATGTACCTGACTCACGACTGACACCGACCGGATGCGCCGGCCGTACCGGCCTCGTCACCCTCTTCTCGGCTCACGCCCCCTCGGCACGAGCCGTCACCCTCCACGCTCTCGAAGGAAGCCCACCATGACCACAATCTTGGACGAACTGCGCCGCCGCGCCGCCGACCCCGGGCGTCGCATCCTGCTCACCGGAGCCGCCGTCGTCACCATGGACCCCGGCCTCGGCGTCATGCCTCGTGCCGACCTGCTCATCGAAGGCGACCGGATCGCCGCCGTCGGCCCGGACCTCCAGGCCGAGGACGCCCTGATCATCGACGTCACCGGCGCCGTCCTGGCCCCCGGCTTCGTCGACACCCACCGGCACGCCTGGGAGGCCCAACTGCGCCGGATCATGCCCGACGTCAACGACCTCGGCGAGTACGTCACCTCCACCCTGGCCGGGATCGCTCCGGCGTACCAGCCGCAGGACATGTACATCGGAACGAAGCTGGCCGCGCTGACCGCCATCGACAGCGGCATAACCACCATGCTGGACTTCTCCCACAACTCCCGCACCGCCGACCACTCCGACGCCGCCATCCGGGCGCTGATCGACAGCGGTATCCGGGGCGTGCACGCCTCGATGCGCCCGCACTTCGGTGACTGGGACGGCCAATGGCCCGCCGACCTGACCCGGCTCCAGGACACTTACTTCACCTCCAGCAGTGGGCTCCTCACCCTGCGCCTGGCCACACTCGCCACCGGCGAGATCGCCGGCCCCGACCTCGCCTACGGCGAACGCCTCGCCCGCATCGCCCGTGACCTCGGTATCGGCGTCAGCATCGACGCCGTCTTCGGCCTGCCCTCCTCCGAGGCCATCCTCGGCTGGGCCAAGCAAGGACTGCTCGGACCGGACGTCGCCCTCATCCACTGCACGGGCCTGACCCCGCAGGCATGGCAGGCGATGGCCGACACCGGCGCCGCGGTCTCCCTCGCTCCGACCTCGGATGCCCAGATCGGCTTGGAGAGTGCCGTCCCAGCAGTAGACGAGGCGCTCGCCGTCGGCATCCGGCCGAGCCTGAGTATCGACGTCGAAGTCGCGCTGGCCAGCGACATGTTCACGCAGATGCGCGCCCTGCACGCCATCCAGCGCATGCGGGCCGTCAACGCCGCCTACGGCACCGGCGAGCCGCCCGCCCGGATCGGCGTGCACGACGTGCTCGACTTCGCCACCCTGCAGGGCGCCAGGAGCATCGGCCTCGGCGACGTCACCGGCTCTCTCACCCCAGGCAAGCAGGCGGACGTGCTCGTCGTCCGCGCCGAGGACCTCAACAACATGCCCCTCAACGACCCGATCGGCACCCTCGTGCTCGGCTCCGACCCGCGCAACATCGACGCAGTCCTCATCGCCGGCCAGGTCCGCAAGTGGGCCGGTACCGTCCTCGACCTCGACCTGGCCGGACTGCGCGAGGACGTGCGCGCCTCGCGCGACCGCGTCCTGGCCGCCGCCGGATACCGGCACACCCGATCATGACCGGCGCAGGCCCGCCACCCGGGACCGGCCTGACCTGCGGCGCCTACCCGAACGACGGCGAGTCGGCCCGGCCGAGCCGTCAGGCCCGCGACCACACCGCCCAGGACGCCCTGCACGGGGCCACCACCCACCCATACAACTGACCTTCTTCTCACCCGGAAAGAGCTCGACATGCACACCAGCGAACTCCTCGACACGATCATCAAGAACAGCACCCGTCCGCTGCTGCTGGCCGGAGGCACCGTCATCAGCATGAACGCGATGCTGGGCGACTGGGAGAAGGCCGACGTCCTCATCGGCGGCGACACCATCGTCGGCGTCGGCCCTGGTCTCCTGACCGCCGCAGACGACGACGGCATGATCGTCATTGACTGCACGGGCCGCCTCGTCCTGCCCGCCCGCGCCGATTTCACCGCCACCGGCGCGACCGGGACCCTCACACCCGGCGAGCGCGCCGACATCGCCGTGATCCGCATCGCCGATCCCGCCGATCCCAACGGCACCCCGGACGGCCCGGTCATCGCCCGCGCCCGCCACCTGGACATCCTGCTCGACGGCGGCCAGGTCACCCACTACGACGGCCGTCCCACCGGCCCCGCCCGAACCACGGAAGAGGCGGAGCCATCCGCGGTCGCCGCCGACCACCCGTACGTCGGCCTCTGGGTGGACCAGGCCGACTTCCTCCGGCAGAACCTACTGCCCGACGGCCGCTACGACGAGGCCCGCGGCGACCGCGCCAGTGCCTACACCGGCCGCTACTGGATCAATGGCACCCGCATCGACTACCTCGACGACCTCGGCTTCTGGGCCTACGGCGAGTTCCAGGACGGCGACCTGCGGCACGCCGGCTACCGCCTCACCCGCCGCTGACCCCTCAAGCCTCGCACGGTCCGGTCGACAGCCGCCTCGGTCGGCCCCTTCACCCCTCCGCCCCCGCTCCAAAGGATTCCAGCCCATGTTCAAAAGCCCCCTTCAGCTCCTCGGACTGTTCGCCATGTTGCTCGCGTGCGCCGCTCCCAGCGGAGACCGGTCGACGCCCGCCACCCACCCGTACATCGGCATGTGGGTCACCGCCGACGGCCGCATTCGTCAGGAACTCCTGCCCGGCGGCCGCTATGAAGAGGAACGCGACGGCCGCAAGCGCGCCTACACCGGCCGTTACACCGTGACCGGCACCCACATCGACTACTACGACGACCTGGGCTTCACCGCCACCGGTGATGTTCGTGACGGCGTGCTCTATCACGAGCACCTGGTGCTCTACCGCGAGAGCTGAACACCAGCACCAACCGCCTGGCGAGCCTTGCCCCCCCGCACACCGCGCCCGCAGAAAGGACAAGCCATGCCACGCAACGTGCTGACCTCCACGGCCTGCGTGGCCCTGGCGCTCATAGTGACCGCCGGGTGCGCCACAACTCCACGACCCTCCACCACCGCCCTCGCACCCCCAGCCGGCCGCAACGCGGACGATGGTGCAGTCGACTGCGTCCCGCCGGAGCTGAGCAGGGCGGGGAACCCCGATATGTCAGGCTACCTTGACGTCAAGAAGGCTTGACGTCAAGGTAGCCTGACGAAATACTCGAACCATGTCCACTCCTGACGAGCTTGAACGCCGGTTCACGCTGCTGACCGCAGCCGCGCGCTACGACGCGCTACGCACCCGTGACGCACTGGCCGCACCGGCCGACGAGGACGACTCCACGCTCACGCCGCCCGACCCCGACGCGGAGCCCCTGACCCGGGGCGAGGTGCTGGAGCTTCTCGCGCTGGGCGAGGTGATCGCGCGGAAGGCGGGCTATGGACGCCAGCTCTCCGTGCGCTCCGCCCGCCAGGCCGGCGCCTCGTGGTCGCAGATCGGTGCCGCCCTGGGAACCAGCAAGCAGGCGGCGTGGGAGGCCCACAACCGATGGATCGACGAACAGGCCGGGGAACGCGACGGTCACTGGGGCTGGGACGAGAACGACGTGGCGGCCGCTCGCGTACTCGCCGGCGACCCCGAAGGCGAGAACACGGGATGAGCGAGCGTGCCGAGACCGCCGTCCGTCCTTTCGTCCTCGACATCGCGCAGGCCGACCTGGACGATCTGGCCAGCCGCCTGGCCGCGACCAGATGGCCGGATGAGCCGGCCGGTGCCGACTGGTCCCAGGGCGTGTCGACGGCCTACCTCAAGGAGCTGACCGCATACTGGCGCACCGGCTACGACTGGCGGGAACACGAGGCACATCTCAACCGGTTCCCCCAGTTCACCACCACCATCGACAAGGCCAACGTCCACTTCCTGCATATCCGTTCCGTTCGGGACGATGCGCTGCCACTGCTGATCACCCATGGCTGGCCAGGATCCATTGTGGAGTTCCTCGACGTCATCGGGCCCCTGACCGCCCCCCGGACTTACGGTGGCGACCCGGCCGACGCCTTCCACCTGGTGATCCCGTCCATCCCGGGATACGGACTGTCCGGTCCGACCCGCGAAGGCGGCTGGGATGTGCACCGGGTCGCCAAGGCCTGGGCCGAGCTGATGCGGCGCCTGGAGTACCCCCGCTACGGCGCGCAAGGCGGCGACTGGGGCCACGCGATCACCCGGGAGCTGGCCGCTGTCGACCCTGACCATGTCGTCGGAATCCACCTCAACACCCTGCTCACGCCTCCTCCCAGCGACCCCGCCGAGGTCGCTGGGCTCACCGACGATGACAGGGGGCGGCTTGACCGGCTGGTCGGTGCGGAACCGGAGATGTCGGGCTATGCGAAGATCCAAGGCACCCGGCCGCAGACACTGGCCTATGCGCTCACCGACTCCCCGGTCGGGCAGCTCGCCTGGATCGTCGAGAAGTTCAAGGAGTGGACGGACTGCGTCGACGTGCCCGAGGACGCGGTCTCCCGCGACCGGCTCCTGACCAACGTGATGCTCTACTGGCTCACCGCGACCGCCGGGTCGTCGGCCCGCCATTACTGGGAGGCGTTCCATTCCTCCCGGCCGCCGCGTACCGGGCCGTTGGCGACGCCCACCGCGGTGGCGGTCTTCGCCGCCGACCTGGCCCGCCCCGTCCGGCAGCTCGCCGAACGCGACAACAACATCGTCCACTGGTCGGAGTTCGACCGAGGCGGCCACTTCGCCGCGATGGAGGAACCCGACCTGTTCACCGACGACGTCCGCGCGTTCTTCCGGCGGTTCCGCTGACGGACTCCGGGACAGGTCCGATTCCTGTGTCCCTGAAAGGTAGGCTGCGGGCGGCCGTTGGGTGTTCCTGTGTGGAGGACGCGGGC
>NZ_JBEXUE010000443.1:0-8227 GCF_040614275.1 Streptosporangium sp. NPDC006013 | reverse complement strand
ACGGCGACGTCACGCACCTGATGGCGGCGCTCCCGGCGATGGTCCGCGCCCAGCGGTACGGCGACGTGCGCGGCACTCCCGCCACCGGCCTGACCGCCATCGCCTGGGCGATGCTCACCAGGATCTGCGTCGGCCTCGGTGGCGCCGTCACCGGCCTCGACGACGACGCCGCCCGTGACCTGATCCGTCACATCGACGCCGTCCACACCGCCGTCTCCCTGCTCGAAGCCGTGCCCGCCGGTCCTGGCGTCTTCGGTGGTTCACGGGAGACGGGGGCTCAGGGGGATCCGGGCGCATCCGCCGGTTCCGCGGGCCTGGACGGTCCGGCGGACGCGAAGGAGGCGAGGAGCACCGGAGCCTCGGGAGGCGCTGCCCGCCCCGAGGAGGAGTCTCCGCAGGGACGGTGGCTGGTGGCGTTGCGCGGGGCTTCCGGCCGCAGCGACCTGCACGGGCTCATCGAGGGCCGGCTCACCAGGATCCTGCTGGACGCGGCCGACCTCGACACGGCCGAGGCGGGCCGTCGGATGTCGCTGGCGATGTCGGCGGGGCACCCGCCGGCCAGGGCGGCGTCCTGGATCGAGGGGTTCCTTTCCGGGGGCGGGCTGCTGCTCGTCCACGACTCCCGGCTGCTCGGGCTGGTCGACGAGTGGCTCACCGGACTCGCCCCGGAGACCTTCGTCGACGTGCTGCCCCTGCTCCGCAGGACGTTCGGCGCCTTCGCCGCGCCTGAGCGGCGTTCGATCGGCTCGCGCGTCCGCTCTCTTGGCTCTGGCGGCGCGGATCGGGCACCGGACGCGGAGGAGTTCGACGAGGAACGCGCGGCGGCGGCCGTACGGACCGTGCTGGCGATTCTGGGAAGGACGGGGAGCAGCGATGGATGAGCGGTTGCGCCGCTGGCGGATGGTCCTGGGCGGTGACGCCGACGGCACCGGGTGCTCGCTCGCCGGAACCGACGCTCAGATGGACGGGGCACTGGCCGCGCTGTACGACGGCGCCGGTGCGGGGGCGGCCGAGCGGAGCGGTGGCCTGGGCGCCTCCGCGCCCAGGGTGGCGCGCTGGCTGGGCGACATCCGGTCCTACTTCCCCTCGACCGTCGTCCAGGTCATGCAGAAGGACGCCGTCGAGCGGCTGAACCTGACCCGGCTGCTGATGGAGCCGGAGATGCTGGAGGCCGTCGAGCCGGACGTGCACATGGTCGGCACCCTGCTGTCGCTCAACCGGGTGATGCCGGAGAAGGCGCGGGAGTCGGCCAGGGCGCTGGTCGGCAAGGTCGTCTCCGAGTTGGAGCGGCGGCTGGTTCAGAAGACGAAGGCCGCCGTGACCGGCGCCCTGGACCGCTCGGCCAGGACCCACCGGCCCAGGCGGGTCGCCGACATCGACTGGGATCGCACGATCCGCGCCAACCTGAGGAACTACCTGCCGGAGCGCAACACCGTGATCCCGTCCAGGCTGGTCGGATACGGCAGGAGACAGCGGGCGGTCCAGCGAGAGGTGGTGCTCTGCATCGACCAGAGCGGATCGATGGCCGCCTCCGTCGTCTACTCCAGTGTGTTCGGCGCGGTGCTCGCCTCGATGCGCTCGCTGAAGACCTCGCTGGTCGTCTTCGACACGGCGGTCGTCGACCTCACCGACCAGCTCCACGACCCGGTCGAGCTGCTGTTCGGCACCCAGCTCGGCGGCGGCACCGACATCAACCGGGCCATCGCCTACTGCCAGGGCCTCATCACCCGCCCCAACGATTCGATCTTCATCCTGATCAGCGACCTCTACGAGGGCGGCGTGCGGCAGGAGATGCTCCGCAGGGTCGCCCAGATGACCGCGGCGGGCGTCCAGGTGATCGTGCTGCTCGCGCTCTCCGACGAGGGTGCGCCCTTCTACGACCACGACAACGCCGCGGCGCTCGCGGCCATGGGGGTGCCCGCCTTCGCCTGCACCCCCGACGCCTTTCCCGACCTGATGGCCGCGGCGATCGAGCGCCGCGACATCGGCCAGTGGGCCGAGCGCCGACTGGAGCGCACCGCCACCTGATCCCGTCCTGGTGAAGGAGGCAAGGCCACGGGGGCCCACCTTCTCCAGGACGTCAGGGGCCGAACATGGCGGCCTGACACCCGCCGACGGATCAGCCGCCGTCGCAGGCGGGGCCGGTCACGCGGCCGTCTCGGACGGCTCTTTGCCCGGCGACCTCTCGACGACGCCTCTCAGGAACGTTACTGGTAGACATCCGGGATGCCGTCGTGGTCGCGGTCGGCGGTCTCCGCCTCGTGGATGCGCCGGTAGACGCGGTTGCGCAGGCGAAGGATCACCGTCGCGGCCAGCGCCGCGATCAGGGAGCCGGTCAGGACCGCCACCTTGACGTGGGCGTCAAGCTCGCTGCCGGCGCCGAAGGCCAACTCCCCGATGAGCAGGGAGACGGTGAATCCGATACCGGCCAGCACGGCCAGCCCGGCCACGTCCACCCAGGCCAGCCCCTCGTCCAGGTGGGCGTGGGTGAAGCGGGCCACCAGCCAGGTCGCGAGCATGATCCCAATGGGCTTGCCCGCCACGAGGCCCACGACCACGCCCACCGCGACCGGGTCGCTCAGGGCGCCGGCCAGACCGCTCAGGCCGCCGAGGCTCACCCCGGCCGACATGAACGCGAACACCGGCACGGCCACCCCGGCCGAGATCGGCCGCAGGCGGTGTTCGAAGTGCTCGGCCAGGCCGGGCCCGGCCTCCGGGCCACCGGCGCGCCCGCCGCGCAGGACCGGCACGGTGAAGGCCAGCAGCACGCCGGCGACGGTGGCGTGTACGCCCGAGGCGTGCATCAGCGCCCAGGTGGCGGCGGCCAGTGGCAGCAGCAGCCACCAGGCGCGTACCCGGCGCCGTACCAGCATGGCGAAGACCGCCAGTGGCAGCAGCGCGCCCAGCAGCGGCAGCACCGACAGGTGCTCGGTGTAGAAGAGGGCGATGATGATGATGGCCACCAGGTCGTCGACCACGGCCAGGGTGAGCAGGAAGGTGCGCAGCGCGGTGGGGAGATACCGGCCGATGACCGCGAGCACGGCCAGGGCGAACGCGATGTCGGTGGCCGTCGGGATCGCCCAGCCCCGCGCCGCGCCGGAACCGGCACCGAGGGTGAGCAGCAGGTACAGCACGGCCGGGACGATCACCCCGCCGAGTGCGGCCGCGACCGGCACCGCGGCCCGCCGCACCTGGCGCAGGTCACCGGCGACGAACTCGCGCTTCAGCTCCAGGCCGGCCACGAAGAAGAAGATCGCCAGCAGCCCGTCGGCGGCCCAGGTCGCCAGGCTCAGGTCCAGGTGCAGCGCCGCCGGGCCGATCCTGAAGGCACGCAGCGCCTCGTAGGCGCCCGACCATGGGGAGTTCGCCCAGATCATGGCGGCCACCGCACCGGCCAGCAGCAGCGCTCCGCCGACGGTCTCCTCGCGGAGGATGCCGGCGATGCGACGGGCCTCGGGCCACGAGCCCAGGCCGAGCAGGCGGGACGTGCCAGGCGGGGTCTTGGTCATCAGGGCTCCGTTTTCGGGGTCGGGTCAGCCACTGCCGACCAGACTTCCCGGCGCACCACCGGCCACTGTACCTGCGGGGAGATCGGTTCTCCCCGCAGGGGTGCCGCCGCTCGATCCCATGGCATACCGGCAGGCCCACGGGAACGGGCGCGGGTCAGTGTGCGGTGTCCTGCTCGTCCCGGGCTCGCAGGGGGAGCAGGAAGGCGGCGACGAAGGTGGCGACGAGCAGGCCCACCGCGATCCAGATCGTCAGGAGCATCGAGTCCTCGAAGCTCCAGTCCCGCTTGAGCAGGCCGAAGAAGAGCGTCCCGATCGCGGCCGCGCCCAGTGTGCCGCCGAGTTGCTGGACGGCGGTGAGGGTTCCGGAGGCCGAGCCGGTCTCGTGGGGCTCCACCCCGGCCAGCACGATGTCGAAGAACGGTGCCATGATCAGGCTCATCCCGATACCGGTGACCAGCAGGGCGGGGGCGAGCTGCCAGGGGGTGACGCCCATGCCCGCGACGTTCAGGGTGAGGGCGACCCCCGTGACGCCCCCGGCCATCACGACCGTGCCGATGTGGATCAGTCTGCGGCCCACCTTCCGGGCCAGCCCCGAGGCGTTGACGAGGATGAATCCGACCAGCGTGCCGATGGCGTTCGGCAGGCCGGCGAGGCCCGCCTTCAGCGGGTCGTAGCCCAGGGCGATCTGGGTGTAGAGCCCGAACACCAGGGAGAAGCCGACCATCCCGGTGAAGAAGACGAGGCCGGTGACCAGGCCGCCGGCGAAGGCGCGCTTGCGGAACAGGCTCATCACGACCAGCGGGGCGCCGCCGGCGCGCTCCTTGCGGGACTGGTGGAGGCAGAAGAGGGCGAAAACCGGGATCGAGACGGCCATCATCACGAAGGTCCACCCGGGCCAGTCGAGGTCGCGCCCCTGGACCAGGGGGAAGACCAGTAGGAATGAGGCGGCCGAGACGAGTCCCATCCCGGTCAGATCCAGACGTGAGGCACCTGAGGGCTGTGACGCGGGCAGATAGCGTAGCCCGCCGAGCAGGGCGAACAGGCCGACCGGCAGGTTGATCAGAAAGATCATGCGCCATCCGGTGCCGAAGAAGTCGCCGTCGACGAGCCAGCCCGACAGGATCGGTCCGGCGACCGTGGACAGCGCTATGACCGGGCCGAACGCGCCGAACGCGGCGGCCAGTTCCCTGGGCGGGAAGACCTCCCTGATCACGCCGAGGCCCTGCGGCACCATCACCGCGCCGGACAGGCCCTGCAGCACCCGCGCGACGATCAGCATCTCCGGTGAGACGGCCAGCCCGCAGAGCAGCGAGCACAGGGTGAAGCCGAGCGCGCCGATGGTGAACATGCGCCTGCGCCCGTAGAGGTCGCCGAGGCGGCCCCCGGTGATGAGACCCACGGCCATCGCCATGGTGTATCCGGCGCTGAGCCACTGGATCATGCTCGACGAACCGTCCAGGTCCTTCTGGATGGACGGCGCCGCGATGGTTGTGATCATCGCGTCCATCAGGTCCATCACCTCGGCGGTGAGGACCACGCAGAGGGCGACCCAGCGCCACCGGTACGGCTCCGCGCCGGTGGGTGAGGGTCCGGTCTCGACCGTATGGGTCATGGGGGGCTCCGATCGGAGGTCGAATGACTGACGAACAGCGTTCGTCTTGTACGAACATGGTTTTATAAGCGAACAGCGTTTGCGTCAAGTACATCGTTCGTCTAACGAATGCTGTTCGTGATAAGTACGGTGTTCGTGAACACGATTCGTCGCGGTATAGGATCGGCGGGTGACCGAGATCCCCGCCCCGCCGTGGCGCAAGACCCGCAAGGCGAGTGCCCCGCGAACCGTCCTGAGCAGGGATCTCATCGTCGCCACCGGGCTGCGCCTCGTCGACGCCGAGGGGCTGGACGCGCTGAGCATGCGCCGCGTCGCCCAGGAGCTCGACACCGGTCCCGCCTCGCTCTACGCCCATGTGGCGAACAAGGAGGAACTGCTTGAGCTGATCTACGACGAGGTCATGAGTGAGATCCAGGTGCCCGAGCCTGATCCCGAGCGCTGGCTTGAGCAGATCAGGGAGCTGGTCATGCAGGCCTTCCAGGTGTTCAGGGCCCACGCCGACATCGCCAGGGTCGGCCTGGCCACCATCCCGACCGGCCCCAACGGGCTGCGGGTGGCCGAGGGACAGCTGGCCATCATGCTCGCGGGCGGGGTGCCGCCCAAGGCCGCCGCCATGATGATCGACCGTCTCGGCCTGTACGTCTGCTCGGACGCCTACGAGGGCTCTCTCTACGTCAACCGGCAGCGCGGCAGCGGCAAGGAGCTGGGGGAGTTCATGAGCGAGTTCTTCGGCCAGATAGCCACGTTCTACCGGGGTCTGCCAACCGACCGGTTCCCCAACCTCGTCGCCCGGATCGACGATCTGATGGACGCCAACGGCACGGAGCGGTTCGAGTTCGGGCTCGACCTGCTGCTGGGAGGTCTGGTCTCGTACATCCGGGACGCCGGTCCTACGACCAAGGACTGACGCGGAGGCCCGATGTCAGGGGCGGGGCGCCGGGCGTACCGTCGGCCCATGACTACCATGACGGGCGAAAAGCGTGCTGCCGGGATATTCGCCCCGCGGCACCGTGCCCTGACCGTCGGGATGGTGGCGCTCATCTCCCTGGTCGCCTTCGAGTACCTGGCGGTGGCCACCGCCATGCCGGTCGTGGCCGACGAGTTGGACGGTCACGCGCTGTACGGGCTGGCGTTCAGCGGGGCGATGGCGGCCGGGGTGATCGCGACGGTGCTGGGTGGGCGGTGGGGCGACGTCAGGGGGCCGATGGCGCCGCTCTGGGCCGGTGTGGCGCTCTTCGCCGCGGGGCTGGTCGTGGCCGGGGCGGCGCCGACGATGGACGTGTTCGTCGTGGGCCGTTTCGTGCAGGGCTTCGGCGGAGGCGTCTTCCAGGTCGCGATGTACGTGCTGGTCTCGCGGGTCTATCCGGCCGAGACGCACCCCCGGGTGTTCTCGATCTTCGCGACGGCCTGGGTGGTGCCCTCCATGGTCGGGCCGGTGATCACCGGCCTCGTGGTGGAGTACGCGGGCTGGCGCTGGGTCTTCATCGGCGTGACGGTGCTCCTCCTCCCCGCGGCGTTGCTGCTCTGGCGCGGGCTGGCCGCCGCGCCCATGTCGGACCGGCCGCAGACCGGCCCGCGCTCCTCGATCGCGCGACGGCTGGGCTGGGCGGTGCTCGTCGCGGTCGGCGCGGCACTGATGCAGTACGGGGGCGCGGCGCGCGGCGCCGGGTTCGTCCTGCTCGTCGTCGGTCTGGCCACGCTGGTCGCGGCGCTGCCCCGGCTGCTCCCCGAGGGAACCCTGCGCGCGGCCAGGGGCCTGCCCTCGGTGATCTCACTGCGGGGCATCGCGGCGGGCGCGGCCATCGGCGGGGAGGCGTTCCTGCCGCTGATGCTCAACCAGGAGCGCGGCCTGTCGCTGACCATGGCCGGGCTCACCCTGACCGGTGGCGCGCTGAGCTGGTCGTTCGGCTCGTGGGTCGTGGGCCGTAGGAGTTTCGACCGGGCACTGGTGCTGCGCTGCGGCTCGGCGCTGATCGCCGCGGGACTCGTGCTGATGGGCCTGACGGTCTTCGCCGTCGTCCCGGTCGCCGCCGCCTTCCTCGGGGAGATCGTCCTGGGGCTAGGCATGGGCATCGTGTACCCGACGCTGTCGGTACTCGTCCTGGAGTTGTCACCCCCGGGGGAGGAGGGGGAGAACAGCGCGTCGCTGGGGGTCGCGGAGTCGGTGTACACGGTCGTCTCCGTCGCGGTCGCCGGCGCGCTCCTGGCGGCACTGGGCGCCTCGGCCGTCGCCTACCTGCTCTGTTTCGGGCTGGCGGCGTTGATGGCGACCACCGGAATCCTGGTCGGTGCCCGGGTCAGAGCCGACGCCTCGGTCCGGGGCTGAGCTCTTCCTGGGGCTGCCCCCTTTATCCGGCCTGAGTTCTCTCCGCGCCGAAAGCGCCGGAAATATCGGAAAAACTGGACCAAAACCCACCCTCACAAGCAGGAGGCATTCGCGGGCCGCCGTGGCACCATGGAAGAACGCCGTTCCCGGTGGTGTTGAGAGGAGTCCCGCCTTCGGGCGGGATTCGTGTTTTAGAGCTTGAATTCCCCGGGTTCGGAGAGGTCAAGGAGGGGTCATGCCGCGTGTCCGTGAGCTTGAGGTGTTCCGGCTGGTCCTGCCGTACGGCAGGCGGCCGGAGAGCATCCTCGTCCGGCTCACCGACTACGGGGGCATGACCGGGTGGGGCGAGGTCGTCGACGCCGACCCCAAGACCTGGGTCGCGCTGGAGGAGGGGCTCGCGCAGGCGCTGATCGGCGTCGACTGGGAGCACCCCGACGAGCTCGGCGCCGTCCCCGGCGGATCCGCCGCCGACATGGCCTGCTGGGACCTGTGGGCGAGGATGCGCGGAGTGCCGCTGGCCCACGCGCTGGGCGGTACCCGTACCTCCCTCATGGCCACCGTCAGGATCGGCGCCGACCGCAACCTGGAGAGCCTGGTCGCCCGGGTGAACCGGCATGTCTGCGCCGGGTACGCCCACGTCACCCTGGACGTCCATCCCGGCTGGGACATCGAGCCGCTGCGCGTCCCGACGGGGTGGCCTTGAAACCGCCGGTCCCCCAGCCGCAGTTGACGTAGAGGTTCTCCACGGGCGTCCTGCCGATGATGGGCGAGGCGTCGGGG
>NZ_JBEXUE010000442.1:0-8251 GCF_040614275.1 Streptosporangium sp. NPDC006013 | reverse complement strand
CGGTCCTGGTGGCGCTCTTCCTCGCCGGCGCGCTGACCAGCCTGATCCGTGTCGGAGGGCGGCTGGGCCGCGGGCTGGTCATCACCCGCCCGCTGCACATCGTCTCCGCGGAGGCGGCGGCCACCGGCGCCGTCCTCGGCAGCTCGGCTCTGGGAAGCCCGGTGAGCATGACTCAGTCGATCACCGCAGGGGTGGTCGGCTCGGCGGCAAGTGAGGGAATGAGGAGAGTGCGATGGCAGGGCGTCGTGAACGTGGGTACGGCATGGCTGGTCACGCTGCCGTCGTCGATGGCGCTGGGCGGCCTCGGCGGCCTCGCGCTGAGACTGATGTGAGCGGCAAGGACGGCCGCACCCGGAGGTTCGTGCGCGCCTGGGACGACCTGCGCGGCCGGTCGGGGCGGCGGATCGTCGGACTGGTGCGGAGCCAGGTCGCCGTCGCGCGGGCGGGAGCCGAACTGGCCCGCTCGACCGCGGCCGGCGAGATCGAGCGGTCCGCCGCGCGCGCCCGGATGGCGGAGGTGGAGCACGAGGGGGACGAGGCGCGGGCCGAGCTGGTGCGGATACTGCGGCGGGTGCTGGCGACCCCCATCGACAGGGAGGACCTGTTCCGGCTCTCGCGCTCGATCGACGACGTGCTGGACCAGCTCCGTGACTATGTGCGCGAGCTCGACCTGTTCGGCCCGGAGGACCTGCGGTTCGCGGTCGAGCCCCTGCAGGCGGTGATCGACGGCCTCGACGAGCTGGAGGGCGCCGTGCTGAAGATGATCGACGCCCCGGGCTCGGTCACCATGGCCGTGCTGGACACGCGCAAGGCGTGCAGCCGGGTCCGCCAGCTCTACCAGGCCCGGCTCGCCGAGCTGTTCGCCGAACCGCTGGACATGGACACCCTGCGCAGGCGCGAGCTGCTGTCACGGCTCGACGCGGTGGGCCGCCGGCTCGGCGAGGCCGCCGACGCGCTCGCGGACGCGATGCTCAAGCGGAGCCACTGAAACCGCGCCGCCTTACCCATCACCGTCTGCCATTCCCCACTCCCTTTTGACGAAGGACGACTCTTGTTATGAAATATGTTTAGCTAGAGCGAACAGGCGGCCATGCCGCTTGACGGAGGGAGCCGCGGGTGGGCACATCGGAGCGTCATGGCGGTGAGGAGCCGGACCGCCAAGACGCCGTCGGAGCCCGGATGCGGCAGTTCCGCAAGGAGCGCGGCCTGACGTTGCGCGGTCTCGCCACCCACTCCGGGCTCTCCATCGGGTTCCTCTCCCAGGTCGAGCGGGGCATCTCCTCCATCGGCCTGACCGCGCTCAACAGCGTGGCCACGGCGCTCGACCGGAGCGTGGCGGAGTTCTTCAACGACGCGCCGCCGGAGGGGGAGACCGAGGAGAGGCCGCCATCGGTCTCCCCGCTGCCGAGCCACTTCACGCTCACCCGCTCCGCGACGGCCGCCACCGAGTACATCTCGGGCCAGCAGACCTACCGCATGCTCTCGGCCAGGGGGCCGAACCTGGTGCTCGAACCGCTGCTGGTGCACATCGCCCCCGGCGGCAGGCGGGAGAACTCCTACGGGCACGCCGGTGAGGAGTTCGCCTTCGTGCTGGAGGGCGAGCTGCTGTACGAGGTCGACGGCGTCGAGCACCGGCTGCACCCGGGCGACAGCGTCCACCTGAGGTCGACGGTCCCGCACAGCATGTTCAACGACACCGACCGGGTCACCACCGTCGTGTCCGTGGTGACCCCCCGGCTGTTCTGACCTTCTCCACCGCTCTCGCCTCGCGAGTGGTGGAGTGACCGCCGATGACCTACGGGCCCCTCCCCGCCCGCGCGACCAGGACTCGCGGGGCCACGGTCAGTGACGGCGCAGGGCGCGGATCGCCGACGCGGCCAGCCCGACCGCGGCCAGCGCGCCGAGCGCCCCGGCGGCGACCGCCCGGCGCTGGCGGGAGATGCGCGGCTGGATCTCGGCGTACGGCACGGTGCTGAACGAGACGAGCTCGTAGCGCGAGGTGTAGCGGCCGGGCAGCAGCCGCTCCAGGCCGTGCTCGACGCGCTTGCCCAGCAGGAACGTCCGGGAGGCGACCTTGTCGCGCATCTCGACGAAGTTCGCGAGCGCGAGTTCGGCGATGGTGTCGGCGTGCTCCTTGCGGCGGGCACCGTACCGGGCGAGGGCCTCGGGGAAGTCGTCGCCGGTCTCCTGTAGGCAGCGGTCGAGCTCCACGCAGTCCTCGAAGCCGCAGTTGGCACCCTGGCCGTAGAAGGGGACGATGGCGTGGGCGGCGTCGCCGAGCAGGCCGACCACGGCGCCGGTGCCGCGCACCTGCCAGGGGTGCGCCCGCACGGTGACCAGGTGCCCGATCGGGTTGTGGGCGTAGTCTCCGGCGAGGTCGGGCATGAGCGCGCGGGCGTCGGCGTAGTTGGCGGCGAAGAACTCCTCGAACCGCTCCGCGGTGTCCAGTTCCTCGAAACTGCCGGGCCCCGACTTGGGCCAGAACAGCGTGCAGGTGAAGGAGCTGTCCGGGTTGGGCAGCGCGATCATCATCGCCTTGCCGCGCGGCCAGATGTGCAGCGCGCCGGGATCGAGGGCGAACCCGCCGTCGCGCGCCGGGATCGTCAGCTCCTTGTAGCCGTAGTCGAGGTAGTCCTGGCTGAAGTCGAAGCCGGGCAGCAGTTGCAGCCGCCCGCGTACCGCGCTGTAGGCGCCGTCGGCGCCGAGCACGACCGGGGCGCCGTGGGTGACGGGCCCGGTGGGCGTGTCGAAGTCCATCCGCCCCGAGTCGACGTCGAGCCCGGTCAGCCGGTGCTCGAAGAGGGCGCGGACCCCGGGCATGGCGAGGGCCGCCTCCAGCAGCGTGCGGTTGAGCTCGGAGCGGCTGATGGAGTTGATCGCCCGCTGCCCTCCGGCGCTGTACGGCTGGAAGTTGAGCGTGCCGTCCGGGGCGTGCACCATCCGGCCCGGCATCGGCAGCGCGGCCTTCAGCACCGCCTCCTCCAGCCCGATCCGGCGCAGCGCGTCGATCCCCCGCTCGGAGATCGCCAGGTTGATCGAGCGCCCGCGCTCCGGCGTGGCCTGGCGCGGGTCGGGCCTGCGCTCGTACAGGGTGACCTCGTAGCCTCGGCGGGCCAGGTAGCAGGCCGTCAGGCAGCCGACCAGCCCGGCGCCGACCACGGCGACCTCGCCACGGGAGCTCATACCGGGTTCACCTCCTCGGCGAGCGCGGCGGCCGCCCGCCAGCAGTCGTGGAACGTGGAGTACATCGGCACCGGGGCCAGCCGGATGACGTCCGGCCGCCGCACGTCGGCGAGGACGCCGTGCACCTCGTGCAGCCGGGCGGCAAGGGTCGCGGCGTCGGTGGCGTCCGCGACGTCGGTGCCCCCGATCACCCGCAGGGAGAGCTGCGCTCCGCGCCTGGCCGGGTCGGCGGGCGTGACGATCTCCAGCGGGCGGTCGCGGACGACCTCGGCGAGCAGCCGCTCCAGGTAGCCGGTGAGCGCCAGGCTCCGCTCCCTCAGCGCCGCCATCCCGGTCTCGGCGAACATCCGCAGCGAGACCCTGACCGGGGCCATGGCCAGGATCGGCGGGTTGGAGATCTGCCAGGCGTCCGCGGTGGGCACGGGGACGAGCTCGGGCCGCATCTCGAAGCGGGTCGCCTGCTCGGTGCTCCACCACCCGGCCAGCCGGGGCAGCTCGGGGTCGGTCACGTGGCGCCGGTGCACGAAGCAGCCCGCGACGGCGCCGGGACCGGCGTTGAGGTACTTGTACGAGCACCAGGCCGCGAAGTCCACGTCCCAGTCGTGCAGCGCCAGCGGCACGTTCCCCGCGGCGTGCGCGAGGTCCCAGCCGACGACGCAGCCGGCCGCGTGCCCGGCCGCGGTGACGGCGGGGATGTCGAGGAACTCTCCGGTCAGGTAGTTGACCCCGCCGAGGAGCACGAGCGCCACCCGGTGTCCCTCACGGGCCAGGTAGTCCACGATGTCCTCGGTGCGCAGGCAGTCCTCGCCGGGGCGGGGGCGCAGCCGGACCACCGTCTCGTCGGGGTCGAGGCCGTGGTGGACCGCCTGGCTGCGCACCGCGTAGCTGTCCGAGGAGAAGGCGTGGTCCTCGATGACGATGCGGGTGCGCTCGCCCGCCGGGCGGTAGAAGGTGGCCATCATCAGGTGCAGGTTGACCGTGAGGGAGTTCATCACCACGGTCTCCTCGGGGGCCGCGCCCACCAGCGCGGCGGCGTCCTCGCGCAGCTCGGCGTGGTAGGGCAGCCAGGGGTGTGCCGCCCGGTGGTGCCCCTCGACCGCGTGCAGCGCCCAGTCGTCCAGTTCGGCGGCGAGCGCGGCGCGGACGGCGCGGGGCTGCAGGCCGAGCGAGTTGCCCGCGAAGTAGGCGACCTCGGGGTATCGGCAGGAGGCGGGGGCGGGCGGCAGCAGGAACTCCTCGCGACGGCAGACCGAGTCCCCGGCGTCGGCCGCCAGCGCCGCCCGCTCGCCGAACTCGCCGTCCTCGCCGAACACGCCGGGAGCGCGCGACGCGCCGAGCCCGGCGGAACCATCGGATCCGCCCCGGCCGGGTCCTGCCGAGCCGGTTCCGCCCGGATCACGGAGGTCCTCGGCCCGCGTGGCCATCACGCCGACGTCCTGATCGCCGGACCTCCGGCACGCTCGCTCGTCACATCGTCTCCTTCTTCCCCGCCAATGTTCACTCATGCTGAACTCAAGTGAAATTAGGAGTACGAGATGATTCGGGCAGTGCGCTTTGCGGACGAAAGGTTCTACGGGGATCCGGTTTCAGGATGACGGAGCGTCACCCGAAGGCACCGTGGTCAGGCCCTGCCTTTCTTGGCCTCCCTGCCTGTCGCGGCCGGTCGGATCCACCGGACGGAACAGCTACGCCGCCCCCCTCGGTGAGCGGTTCAGCAGCGGCAGCACCTCGGTGCCCAGCAACTCCACGCCACGGTCGTCGGTGAGGCCGTGCGGCGTGCCGAACTCCACCCGGTGCGCGCCCGCGTCGATGAGGGCCTGTGCCTGTGCGGCGACCTGCTCCGGGTCACCGGAGAAGGCGAACAGGTCGAGCAGGTCGTCGGGGATCAGCCGCCCGGCGGCCTCGTCCCTGCCGTCGTCGACCAGTTCCTTGACCCGGCCGAGCAGGTCCTCGGGTATCTCCACGGTCGGGTCGAGGTCGGCGACCACCGCGAGGTACATGGCGACCTCGCTGCGCGCCCTGGCTCTGGCCGCTGCGCCGTCGACGTCCACGACCGTCACCGCGCCCAGCACGACGCCCACCTCGCCCGGGTCACGTCCGGCCGCCGTCGCCCCGGCCGCGACCCGCTCACCGATCACCCCGACCATCGCCGGGTTCGCGCTGCCGCCCACCTTGATCTCGTCGGCGATCCGCCCGGCCAGCGCCGCGCCCTTCGGCCCCCACGCGCCGAGCAGCAGCGGCGGCCGGGTGCGGTGTACGGGGTAGCGCAGCCGGGTGCCCGGCGCCAGGCGGAACATCTCCCCCTCGAACCCTCCGGCGTCGCCGGCCAGCAGCCGGTAGACCACCTCGACTGCCTCCGCCAGCGCGGTCAGCGGCCGCGGCTGGGCGATGCCCACGGCGCCGAGCCAGGTACCGCGTGCCAGGCCCAGGTAGGCACGGCCGTGCGAGGCCAGGTCAAGGGCGGCGAGCTGCCCGGCGATCTCGTACGGCGCCGCCGAGTACGGGTTGAGGCAGGCCGCGCCGAGCCGCACCCTCTCGGTGGCGGCGGCCATCTCCAGCAGCGGGAAGATCGGCGGCTGGTACATCAGGTCGCCGAACACGCTCAGCACGTCGAAGCCGTGCTCCTCGGCGCGGCGCGCGAGCCGCGCGTAGTCACCGGCCCGCTTGTCGCTCTGCAGGCCCAGACCGATCTCGGTGGTGCTCATCGGGGGATCACCTCAGGTCAGGTCGGCGGAGTTCATCCGGCGGCGGCGGGTCCGCTCGACCCGCATCACCAGCCGTTCCTCCGGGTCGGGGCAGCTGAAGTGGGAGTCCTGCGCCAGCCAGTCGCCCTGGGCTAGGTCGCGCTGTTTGGCGGCGAGGAACGGCAGGACCGAGGCGAGCGCGTAGACGCAGAAGTGCTCACCGTCGGGGAGGCGCAGGTGCGCGCTCCGCTCCAGCGTGAAGCAGTCGCCCACCTCCATGCCGCAGACGGATCTGCCCTCGATGCGGTCGACCACGACCCGCAGGTCGTACAGTTCCATGTCGCCGTCGTCTGCCATGCCCGCCCCTCGCTCGCCCGTGCCCTCGCTGATGTCCTCGCCCGTGCCCCCGCTCATGGCACGAGCAGTTCGGAGTGGTGGTGCACGATGAGCCAGTCGCCGCCGGTCCTGCGCAGCACGTCGGTCACCCGGCTGTACTGCGCGGGTTCACCCGGCGCCTCGGCGACGAGCAGGTAGCGCGCCACCCCGGCGTCGCCCCACACGTCGATCCGCTTGTCCTCGGCCGCCAGCCTGTCGAGTGCGGGACGGGCACCCGAGCCGTCCCTCTCGTCGCGGTAGGCGTCGAGTTCCGACCGGGTACGCAGCGGTCCAGGCAGGTGCGTCTCCCAGGTGGTCACCTCGGCGTGCAGGTGGCTGTCGAACCGGCGCCGGTCCGCCGCGAGGAAGGCGTCGTACATGTCGTCGATGCCCGCCGCGATCGCGGCGGCCTCCGCGTCGTTCACAGAGCCGCTCATCGGGCCGCTCATCGGGCCGTTCATCGGGCCGTTCATCGGGCCGTTCACCGGTACCTCACCCAGATGCCCTGGTCTTCAGACCCCGGGAAAACCGCGTTCACTGCTTCTCCCATCCCGACCGGTCGTCGCGAACGACCCGGCCGCCCTTCATCACCCAGCGGACCCCCCGGAAGGCCGAGGTGTCCGCGAGCGGGTCCGCGTCCATGGCGATGAGGTCCGCGTACTTGCCGACCTCGACGGTGCCGAGGTCGGCGTCGGCGCCGAGCCAGCGCACCGGGCCGAGCGTGCCCGCGTAGAGCGCTCCCGCCGGGCCGAGACCTCCCTCGGACATGCACTCCAGCTCGCGTACCGAGGCGTTGGTCCCCTCGAAGTCCCAGAACGGCGGCATGTCGCTGCCCAGCAGGACGTCCACCCCGGCGTCGAGGGCCATGGCGTAGCTCTCCAGATGCCGGGGACCCGCGCCGAGCGAGCGGCACTGCATCCACTGCGGCACCCCGAGCTCGTCGAAGAACTCCTTGCAGCGGGTGACGAGCAGCGTCGGCACCAGGGCCGTGCCGCGCTCGGCCATTCTCTTCGCGACCTCGGGGGTGAGCTGGTAGCCGTGCTCCACGCAGTCGAGGCCCAGCTCGACGGCCTCGGCGATCACCGCCGCCGGCCCCGCGTGCGCGGTGACCTTCCGGCCCCAGGCGTGCGCGGTCTGCAGCGCCGCCGCCATCTCGTCGGAGAACAGCTGCGGGGTGTCGATGCTCTCGTGCTCCCCGGCGATGCCACCGGAGATCATGATCTTGATGAGGTCGGCACCCGCCTTGACCTGGGTGCGCACCCCGCGCCGGAACCCGTCGACTCCGTCGCACTCCATGGTGTCGCTCGCCTCGTGGCCGTGGCCGCCGGTGCAGACCAGGGCCTGGCCCGCCGTGAAGATGCGCGGCCCGGTCGCCCTGCCCGACTCGATGGCCCGGCGCAGCGCGAAGTCGGCGTGCTCCTTCTCGGCCACGCACCGCACCGTGGTGACCCCGCAGTGCAGAGTACGGCGGGCACCGTCGGCCATGTAGAGGACGAGTTCGTGCGCCGTCATGTTCTTGACGCTGTCGCCTCCCTGGCCCGGCAGCGACAGGGACAGGTGGGTGTGCATGTTGACCAGGCCGGGGGTGACGTACGCGCCGTCGAGATCGAGCCGCGGGGCCTCCCCCACCCGCTCCAGGACCTGCTCGCGGGGACCCACGGCCGCGATCCGGTCGTCCCGGATCCACACCGCCGCGTCCGCGATCCGCCCCTCGGCGCTCTTCGGAGCCCCGGCCGACGCCTTGGCCGACGCCTTGGCCGACTGGGCGCCGCCGGCGCGGGCGTCGGTGACCGTGCAGTTGACAATGACCACGTCGTTCATCGGACGGCCTCGATCCCGTAGATCCTGCGGGCGGCGTCGGGAGAGACATAGCCCTCGGCGACGTCGCGGCGGACCAGTTCCGGATCGCGCTCGCACGGATCCCCGTGCCCGCCACCCCCGGCGGTCAGCAACCTGATCCGGTCACCGACCCGCACCCTGGTCCGCTTGGTACTGACCCGATGCTCACG
>NZ_JBEXUE010000441.1:0-8276 GCF_040614275.1 Streptosporangium sp. NPDC006013 | reverse complement strand
TCAGCTGGGGATGGCGAAGGTGTAGGACCAGACGAACCGGCTCGCCGCGTGTACACCTCGGGCGTATTCGACCACGTGGCCGTCGGCCGTACGGGACCTCGGCGCACGCGATGGCCGCGGTGAGCCCGGCGAGCCCGCCGCCGACGATGCTGATGTCTCGCATGTTTGGTGTCATGCCCTCACGACGGAGCGCGGGGCGTCGTTCGTGACATCACCGCGATCCCCCCAGCCGGGAGAGCTTCTCCGGGTTCGCCACCAGGAAGACGGTCCTGATCAGTCCGTCCTCGACGACCAGCGAGAACACCGTGATCGGCTGCCCGCTCACGCTCACCACCGCGGCGGGCCCGCCGTTCACCTCCGCGACCTCCACCTCGAAGCCGGGGAACGACTCGGCGCCCAGGCTCTCCATGAATCTCCGCACGCCCGTCTCGGATCCGATCGAGGACAGGAACCGCGCCACCCTGCCCGCGCCCCTGATGACCCGCAGCGGGGCCTTGACCTTGCCGCCGCCATCGCTGACCAGCGACGCGTCCTCGGCGAGCAGCGTGGTCAGCGCCTCCAGGTCTCCGGTCACGGCCGCTGCGGCGAATCGCTCGGTGAGCCTGCGCCGCAGCCCCCGGTCCACCTCGAACCTCGGTCTGCCCTCCTGGACGTGCTCCCTGCCGCGCCGGGCCAGTTGCCGGGTAGTCGCCTCGCTGCGCCCGATCATCTCGCCGATCTCCGCGTACGGCATGTCGAACGCCTCCCGCAGCACGAACACCGCACGTTCCAGCGGGGACAGGGTCTCCAGCACCACGAGCAGCGCCAACTCGACCGAGTCGGCCAGTTCGGCGTGCTCGGCCACATCCGGGGTGACGACCAGTTCCGGCAACCACGGCCCGACGTAGGACTCCCGCTGGGCCCGCACCCGCCGGAGCCGGTCGATGGAGAGCCGTGTCACCACCCTGACCAGGTAGGCGCGGTCGTCCCGCACCTGGGAGGCGTCCACCCCCGACCAGCGCAGCCACGCCTCCTGGACCACGTCTTCGGCGTCGGTCACGCTGCCCAGGATCCGGTAGGCGACCCCGGTCAGCAGGTCGCGGTGTCCTTCGAAACGCTCAACGGCCATAGGGGCATAGACGTATCACGGCCCTCCGGTGTGACATAGCCCGGTAAACGGCTGTTTACTGCCGCGCCTTACCATGCGAGAGCAGAAGTCGGCAGCGAAGGAGTGTGCAGTGACGGGAACGATCGTCGCCGAACCGGGCGCCGCGCAGCAGGGCAGACATCTCTGGTTGAGCCTGGTGGCGCTCTCCGCGGCAGGGATGGTCGTCTCCGTCCAGCAGACCGTGGTCATCCCGCTGCTGCCCCGGCTGATGGCCACCTTCGGCGTGTCGGTGGCCGAGGTCACCTGGGTCTTCACCGCCTCACTGCTCGCCGCCGCGGTGGCCACGCCGCTGCTGTCGCGCCTCGGCGACATGTACGGCAAGAAGCGGATGATCCTGTTCACGGTCGGCCTGCTCGTCCTGGGCTCGTTGGTCTGCGCCCTGTCCGCTTCCCTTCCCGTACTGATCGCCGGACGGGCCCTGCAGGGCGCGTCGGCGGCGCTGGTACCGCTGGCCATCGGCATGATCAAGGACACCTTCCCGCCCGACAGGGTCATGACGGCCATCGGGGTGGTCAGCGCCACCATGGGCGTCGGCGGCAGCCTCGGCATGATCGTCACCGGCCTGATCGCCGACCGCACCCCCAGCCACCACCCGGTCTTCTGGATCACCGCGGGGCTCGGCGTGATCGCGATCGTTCTCATCGTGCTGAGTGCCCCCGGCGGCGGAACCGGTGCCGGAGGCCGCCCCGACCTCATCGGCGCGGCACTGCTGTCCGCCTGGCTCGTCTGCCTGCTGCTGGCGATCTCCAAGGGCAACGACTGGGGCTGGGGTTCGGGAGCCGTCCTGCGGCTGTTCGCGGGCGCGGGCGGATTCGGTGCCGTCTGGGTCTTCAGTCAGCTGCGGCTCCGGGCGCCGATGGTACGGCTCCACCTGCTCGTCGGGCGCCGTTCCCTCCCGGCCAACCTGGCCTCGCTGCTCCTGGGCTTCGCCATGTTCGGCTCCTTCGCCCTGATCTCCAGCTTCATCCAGACGCCCCCGTCCGCCGGGTACGGTTTCGGGGGATCTGTCCTTGACGTCGGTCTCTACGCCCTGCCCAGCACCGTGACCATGCTGCTCTCCTCCTTCATGGCCGGCCGTCTCTCGGCCTGGTTCGGCCCCGCCTACTCCCTCGCTCTCGGCGCGGGCCTGTGCGCGATCGGATTCGGCTGGTTCACCCTCTTCAACGACTCGGTGCTCCAGCTGGTCGGCGCCAACGCGGTGCAGGGGCTGGGCTTCGGCGTCGCCTACGCGGCGCTGGGCGCGCTCGCCGTGCAGCACGTGCCCAGGGACCAGAGCGGCATCGCCAGCGGTATCAACTCCCTGGTCCGCTCCATCGGCGGCAGCCTCTCCGGCGCCGCGACCGCCGCGCTCCTCACCTCCATCACCGTCGCCGGTACCGCCATCCCATCCCGGGACGCCTACGTGATCTCCTTCGGGATCATCACCGTGAGCGCCCTGGGGTCGGCGGCCATCGCGCTCGTGTCCGGAATGATGGCGCGAGGGGTGTCTGAAGTCGGTTAAGATTTCATCTGCATCGCAAGGGGCTATGGCGCAGCTGGTAGCGCGCCTCCATGGCATGGAGGAGGTCTGGGGTTCGAATCCCCATAGCTCCACTTCGGTGGCTGGGGCTCGCTGTTCGCAGACGGAGATCTGCTTCCGGCGGGCCCCTTCGTCGTTCACACGGGGGGACGACCCCCCGAGCCCCCCGGTGCGAGGGCTTCGCCCCCGCGCCCCCGGCCCCTTCGCTTCGCTCGGGGCGTGCCGCACGCTGTCCGGTCTCCGTATCGGCCGTAGGCCATGGCCGGTACGACATCGGCCCAGGTGCTCGGCCGTGTGTTCGCCGTCCGTCGCGGGCCGGAGAGCCGAACGTTGGGGGCGGGGTCAGTCGTCGGAGGCGACGATGACGGCCAGGGAGCCCTCGTTCCGGTCGATCAGGACCAGCTCGTGAAACTCGCCGAGGATCCATCCCAGGTCGTCGTCGCGGGCCGCCTCGTCGAGGTCGCGGAGGCGATAGCGGGAGGTGGCCGCGCGGATCAGCCGGTAGACCTCGGTCTCCAGGTCGTGGGCGACGGTCTCGGGGAGATCGGTGTACCTGCCGGCCCAGGCGTGGATCGTGGCGGAGGCGGTTTCCGCGTCGACGTCCTCGAAGGAGGCGGCCGAGAGCGCGTCGAGGCGGTAGGGGCCGTGCACCGACCCGTCGCCCTTCCAGGAGTCGGAGCCCAGATAGTCGTCCCGGTACAGCTGGTGCGAGAGCAGCGCGGTGAGCAGCGGTTCGTCGTCCTGTCCGGGGGTGATACGGAAGTGCTTCACGTCCACCCAGCGGTAGGTCCTGTCCTTGAAGTTGACCAGGGTGGTCGAGGTGAACGCCAGTTGCTCCATGGTTGTGACGATAGTGACTTCCAGCACCTGTTGATCACCGATTGACCGAACCGGACGAGCAGCCGGGAGGCGCGGAAACTGGATACGAGCTGGGCGCACGCGACGTTTGCCGCCCCGAGGCGAGGGCAGCCGTCACCGTATCCGGCACGGTGCTACAGGAGGTCAGATGCTGCCCCGGAAGCAGAGGATCGGCACGGTCGCGGTGATCGCTCACCAGCGGAAGTCATTCGGCGGAGGGCTGGACGAGCTGCGCAGGCTCCTCGCCGACGAGGGAGTCGGCGAGCTGCTCTGGTACGAGGTGCCCAAGAGCAGGAAGGCGCCGAAGAAGGCGCGGAAGGCGCTGAAGGAGGGGGCCGACCTGATCCTGGTGTGGGGCGGTGACGGCATGGTGCAGCGCTGCGTGGACGCGATCGCGGGCTCGGGCGTCACGGTCGGCATCCTCCCCGCGGGAACGGCCAACCTCTTCGCGCAGAACCTGGGCATCCCCGAGGACCTGCCCAAGGCCGTGCACGTCGCGTTCCACGGTGAGAGCCGGAAGCTGGACCTGGGGAAGGTCAACGGGGAGCACTTCGCCGTCATGGCCGGGGTCGGCTTCGACGCGGCGATGATGGAGGAGGCCGACCGGGGGTTGAAGGACCGCCTGGGGCGTGCGGCGTACGTCTGGACGGGACTGCGCCACGTCCGCGGGGAACTCGTGCCGATGGAGGTCAGGATCGACGGGGTGACGTGGTTCGAGGGCGAGGCCAGCTGCCTGCTGCTGGGCAACGTCGGCACCATCACCGGCGGTATCGAGGCGTTCGACGACGCGCGTCCCGACGACGGATGGCTGGAGATCGGCGTGACCACCGCGAAGGGGCCGATCCAGTGGGCCCGCGTGCTCGGCCGGATGAGCACGGGGCGGTCCGAGGAGTCGCCGTTCGTCCGGATGACCCGGGCACGCAAGATCACCGCCAGATTCGGCTCTCCCATGACCTACGAGCTGGACGGTGGCGCCAAGGGGGCCGTCACCAAGCTCAAGGCCAAGGTCGTGCCCGGCGGCATCACCATCCGCGTCCCCGAGTCCCCCGGCTCCGAGCAGCTGTGATCCCCGGCCACCGTGGACCGGGGACAGCTCTGTCAGGTTGCCGCCGATTCTCCCTTTTAGTCAACATTCATAACAAATGCAGATTCGGTATGGTTTGTCGACTAAATCGCTTTATGGAAAAGAGCGGCAATGACCAGTAGTCATTGGACGGGGGCCGACGGCCCCGGCCGCCCGAGGCGGGTCCGTTCCGGTGCTCGCTCGCGGGCGAGGTCAGAGTGCCCGACAGGGATCGTGTACGGGCTGTGATCGAGCTGAACGTGTCGATCGAGATAGCGCGTCCGGCGGCCGAGATATGGCGGATCATCGCCGACTTCGGCCAGGATCCCCGATGGCGGGCGGGCGTGACCACCATGGCGCCGGACCCGCCGGGCCTCGTCGTCCCGGGTACCACCGCGGACGAATCCATCACTTTCAAGGGCCGTGTCCACCCCACCGGCAGCGTGGTGACCTCGGTGGTTCCCGGGACGGAGTTCGCCTGGCGGATGATCTCGGGGATCGACGCCGAGGGCGGCAGGTCGGTCGTGCCGCTGGACGGAGACCGGTGCCTGGTGACCGTTCACCTCAGGATCAGGCTCCGCGGCCTGCAGCGCCTGCGTGTCCCCTTTGTCAGACGCGCGCTCAGGCACAAGCTCCAGCAGGACCTCCGCCGCCTCGGCGACCTGGTCATCGCGCGCGCGTGACCGTCATCTGCAACTCGGTCACCCAGCTGTCATGGTCGTCGGGTGGGCAGTCGATGGAGACCTCCCGCGCGAGTCCGACACCCCGGTAGCCGTGCTCGTCGATCCAGTGGGCCAGCGTCTGGAACGTCGGGCCCGTCTGCTCCATCGAGCCGCGGTGAATGATGGTGGCGGCCGACTCGATCTCCGGCAGGTCCACGATCGCGAAGTCGTAGTCGCCGCCCGTCTCCGCGGAGACCTCCAATCCGGCGTGCACGGTCACCCGGCCGTCGGCCTCCGGCTCGTAGCGGGCGATGCCATAACCGGTGATCCTCACTCCGGCGGCCTCGATCCTCCGGCACAGGTCGTCGAAGAGCGGCTGGATGACGGGGCCGATGTCCTCGGCGTCGTAGCTCGCCGCGACGGCGGTGAGCTCCGCCACGCGGGTCGCGGGGATCGGCTTGAGCAGAACCTCTTCGGGATGCATGTGACCTTCCTTGGCGATTGTCGTGAGCCTTACTTCCACCCGGATCAGCCGCGCCGCGTCCGCCGCGATCCGCTCCTCCAGTTCCGCGCGGCGCAACCGCAGCATCCCGTGAAGCTCTGCGGCGTCGACCCGTTCGTCCAGGATCGAACCGACCTGGTGCAGGGTGAAGCCGAGGTCCTTCAGGGCGATGACGCGGTTGAGCCGTGACAGCTGGTCGGCCCGGTAGAAGCGGTGACCGGCCGGGTCGACATGGGCGGGCTGAAGTAGGCCGATCGCGTCGTAGTGGCGCAACATGCGCACCGACACGCGGCCGAGCTGGGCGAACTCTCCTATGCTGAACATGGTGCCTTCAGGTATAGGGGCTGACACCGTGTCAGCCGCAACCTCAGATCCGCCCCCCGCGGATAACCGGTTGTCCGGCCGTTCCCCACCTGGGAAGCATGGTGGTCGTGTCACTGCGTTTTCACGAGATCGCCGAGGGCGGTCACCGTATCCTCAACCCGTTCACGAACGACAAGCTGGCGCTGCTCGGCGAGGTCGCCAGGCTCCGGCGGGGAACCCGCCTGCTCGACCTGTGCTGCGGCAAGGCGGAGATGCTCTGCCAGTGGTCTCTCGCCCACGGGATCGAGGGGGTCGGGGTCGACATCAGCGACGTCTTCCTCGATGCGGCGCGTGCCAGGGCCAGGGAACTCGGGGTCACCGATCGCGTACGCCTGAAGAAGGGTGACGCCGGAGCCTACCCGGCGGAGCCGGGTTCGACGTCGTGTCCTGCCTGGGGGCGACCTGGATCGGCAACGGGTTGGAGGGGACGGTCAAGCTGATGCTCCCCCCGCTGAAGGAGGACGGGATCCTGCTCGTCGGCGAGCCGTACTGGAACTCCGAGCCGCCCGCGGCGGCATACGAGTCGTTCGGGTTCGGGCCGGACGACTTCACCTCGCTGGCGGGGACCTTCGACAGGTTCGAGGCGGCAGGGGTCGAGGTGCTGGAGATGGTCCTCGCCGACCAGGACAGCTGGGACCGTTACGTGGCGAGCCAGTGGTGGACGCTGAGTGACTGGCTGCGTGACAATCCCGACGATCCCGACGTCGAGGGAGTGCGCGGCTTTTTGGAGCGCTGCCGCCGCTCGCACGTCGAGTACGGCAGACGTCACCTCGGCTGGGGTGTCTTCGTACTGCGCCGTCGTTGACGGCTACTGGCGGGTAGGAATAGGTTCCCAGAGACCGGCTGGTCGGTTCGAGGGAGCTTGCATGCGGGTGCGGGACAAGGTCGTGGTGGTGACCGGGGCCTCGAGCGGGATCGGCCGGGCGATGGTCCGCAGGTTCGCCGCCGAAGGGGCGGCAGGCGTGGTCGTGGCCGACATCGACGCGGCGGGTGCGATCGCGGTGGCCAGGGAGATCGGTGACCGGGCGGTCGCGGTACGGGCTGACGTGTCGGTCGAGGAGGACGTACGAGGCCTGGTCACCACCGCCGAGAGTGCCTTCGGCCCGGTCGGCCTGTTCTGTTCCAACGCCGGCGTCACCACCGGCCGCGGGCTCGACGCCACGAACCCGGACTGGACCCGGACGATCGCGGTGAACGTCCTCGCCCACGTCTACGCGGCACGCGCGGTCGTGCCCGGGATGGTCGAGCGCGGTGAGGGCTACCTGCTCAACACCTGTTCGGCGGCCGGGCTGGTGAGCTGCCCCGGAGACGCCCCCTACGCCGTGACCAAGTCGGCGGCGATCTCCTTCGCCGAGTGGGTGTCCATCCACTACGCGACCAGGGGCGTCAGGGTCAGCGTGCTCTGCCCGCAGAGCGTGCGCACCGCCATGTTCGAGCGCGGCGTCGCCGCGGACCATCTCAGCGCGAGGGCGGCGGACGCGTCGGGACCCGTCCTCGACCCTGAGGCCGTGGCCGACGCGGTGGTCGAGGGCCTCGCCGCCGAGCGGTTCCATGTCTTCCCGCACCCCGAGGTCGCCGGCTTCGTCCGGCGCAAGGCCGAGGACCCCGACCGCTGGCTGACCGGAATGGCGCATTTCGTTGACTCGTTGCGGGCGTGATCGCCGGGGTCCGGCCTGACCGTCCGTGCCGGCTCAGCTCCTGGCGGCCGGATCGCCGACCTGGCCGATGAACAGCGGGGTCAGCGTCGGCCGGTGAACGATCGCGAAGGCGAACGGGTGGTCGGCGCGGACCTCGGCCTCGGGCGTGGCCGGGGCCGATACGGCGAAGGCGAGGCCGGTGACGGCGGCGGCCTCGGTGCCCCACTCGTTCACCGTGATGTTGGCGCGGTGGACGGCCTGCTCAAGAGAGGCGCCGTCGGTGATGCCCGAATAGTCGGTCTCCCGCAGTCCCAGCTTCCCGAGCGGCTCCGCCAGGTCCAGGCTCGTGGAGAAGTCCCAGCGTGGCATGGCGAGCCTCACCGGCCGTTCCCTGAGCCCGGCGGCCACCCGTGTCATCACGGCGGGGGAGAGCAGATCGCCGGGAGAACCGCCTGCCTGCGGTACGAGAACCCACATGGCCAGGTCACCGCCGGCGTACCGCAACTCCACGGCCTGCCAGCCGGG
>NZ_JBEXUE010000440.1:0-8278 GCF_040614275.1 Streptosporangium sp. NPDC006013 | reverse complement strand
GCTCGTAGTAGCCGCCGCGGTCGCAGCCCTCGTGGACGGTCTGGCCGAACAGCCACGTCGGCCGCAGCGCCTCGTCCAGCGGGATCTGGGCCCTGTGGGACCAGCAGGACCCTGGACTCCGTCGGGAATCCGGCACAGGAAGATTGGCAGGCCCAGCCACCTGCACAGCGGGATATAAGCCGAACTGTCCGAGGTCGGCTGCGGCTGCAATGCGCCCTGGATGATTGCCTTGGTGCTGGAGAGGTCGCGGGCGTTAACTGTTCCGGGGACGGAGATGAAGCTCGTGCAAATAGTGGAAATCGTCAGAAGACAGGGGTCAACCTGCGTTCCCTTGACGGATTCGATTCTCTCGGGACGAGCCTGCGCCGAAGTTGAAAGTTGCGAATCGGCTGAAACTGGGACAGGGGAGTGCAGAAGAAGGACGGCCCCGGCGAGCGCGCCGCCCGCAAGGGTCCGTTTCATGAAAATAGACACGTGCGTTGTCTCTCCCGTTACATTCAGCGAAAACACTGTGCGGCCATTCTTTGAACGCTCGGGAAGTGGCGGGAGAAGTGTCGATCGAATCAGGTGTGGAAGCTTGATGAGGGGTGCGCGTTTCTTTGCTTTCCGTAAATTTGAATCGCCACACAAAAGCCCAACATCCTTGTTGTGGCAATTAATTGGATAAGTGAATTATATTCACTCAAGTCGGACAATGGGCAGGCTGGGCGGTGATTGAAGGTAGGTCTCGACGCCGCCCGGTACCAGCTGTGGGCCGAGGTCGGAGCCGTCATCGTCACCGTTGAAAACGCCCGCCCGTGGAGCGCGCTCCACCGCCGGGAAGTGCTCGTCGAACACGATCTTCGTACGTCGTACGTGTAGCGTTGTGTGATGTGCGCGGCCGGGAGGTTCCCGGTTCGAACGGGGCGAAGTTTTCGTGATCACCCGGAAGAGGCGGAAGGCGGATTCGCGCGGGCGGGCGACCAGCGGGCCGCCGCGTTGCCGTGGCAGCGTTTCCTGTTTCCCCGGACGGGTACCACCGGCTGGCCACCCACCACCCCGACCGGTCCTGTAGGCGACCGGTGGTGCGGCGGGAAGCCTGCCCGGTGCCGTTGTCCGGCACCGGGCAGGCGGGTCGCGGAGCTCGAGAACGAATCGGGAAACGGTCCCCGGCTTCGGTCGTGGGGTGGGTCAGGACGGGATGGGGATGTGGATCCTGGGCAGGCCCTCGGGTTCCTTGCCGGGATAGTCTCCACCCAGCATGGTGGCCACTGTGTAGAGATGCCAGGCCTGGTTGGGCTTCTTGAGGACGGGTTCGGCGAACAGCGCACGAACCTCGTCGGGGTTGACGATGGGCGTCAGCAGGTCGAGGCGACCAAGGACATGGTCGCGTATCAGGCCGGTCAGCTCCGTACCGGGGCTGGTCCGCCAGTTCCAGCCACCGCCGCCGGTTTTCGGCGCGGTCAGCACCTGCGGCCTGCGCTGCCAGGGGTAGTACCGCTTCCCGGCGGTGAACCGCCACGGCTTGCCCTCGATCGGGATGTCCCTGAGCGACGGGGCCAGGACGCCGAGGAGTTCGTAGATGACCTCCTCCGACAGCCGCCAGGTCTGGTCGAGACCCAGCGCGGCGCGGACCACCCGGTTGTCGAGGAAGGGCCAGATCTGGTCGCCCCGGCGCAGCGAGCCCGCCCGCGCCCCCGCGTGCCAGCGGCCGACCTTGTAGGAGATGTACATGTGGTCGAGCGCCTCCAGCGGAGCCCGCTCTCGCCACGGCCCGGCCAGCTCGCGGGCGTGCTCGTTGGCCGCCTCGCTGAACAGCGCCGGATCCCGCAGGAAGGTCACGTCCACCCGGCGGCGCAGCGCTTTCTCCCCCAGGTCGGTCTGGAGCAGCAGCAGGCCGCCGGCCCGCAGGATCTCGCCGCTCTGCCCGGACATGGTCGGCTTGGCGCTGTATGGAAGGTAACCGACGACCGACTCGTACGCCGATGTCATGCCCTCGCAGGCGCGCAGCGTCTCGTAGGCCCGCGCGAGCGGGTGCTCGACGACGATCGCGTCCTTCTTCTCGGCGCGGGCCGGGGGGATGACGGTGTGCTCGATGTGGAGCGCCTGGGCGACGCGCCCGGCGAGGATCACGTCGGGGTGGGTGTCCAGGCCGTTGGTGGTCGCGCGCAGCGGGATGCCGGCCGCGTGCAGCACCGCGGCGATCAGGCGGCTGTCCCTGCCACCGGTGAGCGCGAGGTTCACCGGTTCCCCCGCCGCGCGCAGCGGCTCCACGGTGGCCAGCAGCGCCTCGGCCAGCTCCCCGACGAGCTCCTTCTTCCGCCTGCGCGACTCCGGTGCCGGCACGGCCGTCGGGAGCGGGGTCGTGGTGATCGTACGGGTGCCGCCCCTGACGGTCACCGACGAGGACGGCGGCAGCGCGCTCACCCCGAGGTAGGGCGTCTCGTCGGACAGGAAGTATCCCTGCCGGACCATCGACTGCAGCGCGAGCACGTCCCAGTCGACGCGCTCGCCGCAGGCGAGATGGACCAGGAGGGCCCGGCTGCCGATCACGTGCACGTCGGGCGTCTCGGCGTAGTAGACCGGGCAGACCCGGTGGATCGCGGTGGCGGCCGACAGCTCGCCGCCGGTGGCACGGAACACCGAGAAGCACCCGCCGACCGCCTCGCTGTCCAGCGTGGTCATGCCCGCCAGCCGGTTCACGTCGTCCGGTGCGGCCAGGTAACCGTTCACCCCGGTCACCCGGTCGTGCTCGGTCATCAGCGGCGGGGGCTGCCGCGAGTCGTCGGGCTCGTTGGTCCAGGCGAACATGGTGATGCCGGGGCGGTGCCACTCGCGCGACCTGATGACCTCCGGCGGCACGGGGAACACGCTGTCGATCACGCTCCTGACACGGTGCAGCATCGCCTCCGGTATTCCGGCTTCCGGATCTTTGGCCGCGAGGCCGAGGTACACGCGCATGACGAAGGATCCTATGTCGCGTTTTTTCGGGACGGCTGGGAGTCCGGCCGGACAGCATGGCCGAGATGAACGAGATGCTGTCACACGCCGTCACCCGTACGGCGTCCGTGACGACCGGCTGGGGCCGCCCACCCCCTGTGAGGACTTCGACGTGCGGGCCCTGCTCGGGCTCAGCGGGCGGGATCCGGCCTGGAAGCCCTGATCACGTGCCGAACACGGTTTGCGCTCGCTTGGGTCAAGCTCCCGGCGGGAGGCTGGAAGGAGCCGTCGTAGGGGGTGACACGCATCCCTAGGAGGCGACATGAAGTCACGCCCGCTCGCCGCTGCTCTCGCTGTGATCGTCCTGCTGTCCGCCGCCGCCTGCGGAGGGGCGTCGGACGGGAAGGGAACCGCCAGCCAGCCGATGCCCGAATCCGGCAAGCAGGTCCCGCGCCCCTCCCTCGCGGAAACCGGTGGCCTGGCCACCTCCGGGGCCGAGGACTCCGAGGCCGACGCCGCCAGGCAACGTGACACCGCCGCCGAGCAGATCTCCACCTTCGCCCTCGACGTGGACACCGCCTCGTACGGCTATAGCAGGCGGACCATCCAGGAGGGCAGGTTGCCGGAGCCTGGTCAGGTCCGGCCCGAGGAGTTCGTCAACGCCTTCGCGCAGGACTACCGGGAGCCGGACGACGACGGCTTCACCGTGCACATGGACGGTGCCCGTACGCCGGGGAACGGCGCCGCGCTGCTCCGTGTCGGCCTGCAGACCCGCAGGGCGGATGCGGAGGCCCGGCGCCCGGCGAACCTCACCTTCGTGGTGGACGTGTCCGGTTCCATGAGCGAGCCCGGCAGGATCGACCTGGTCAGGGAGGCCCTGCACAAGCTCGTCGACCAGCTCGGGCCCGGCGACCAGGTCTCCATCGTGGCCTTCAGCGACCGGGCGGACGTCGTCCTGTCCATGACCCCGGCAACCGACAGGGACCGGCTCCATGCCGCCGTCGAGCGCCTCGCCATAGGACAGTCGACGAACCTGGAGGAGGGGCTGACCAGCGGCTACGCGGAGGCCGCGACGAGCTTCAGGGCGGTGGCGGTCAACCGGGTCATCCTGCTCTCCGACGGACTGGCCAACGTCGGTGACACCACCTGGCAGGGCATCCTCGCCCGGGTCGAGGAGGCCGCAGGCAAGAGGATAACCCTGCTGTGCGTCGGCGTCGGCCGCGACTACGGTGACCAGCTGATGGAGCAACTCGCCGACAACGGGGACGGTGCCGCGGTCTACGTCAGCTCCGTCGACGACGCGCGCAAGGTCTTCGTCGAGCAGCTCGCCACCAACCTCGACCTGCGCGCCCGCGACGCCAAGGCACAGGTCGTGTTCAACCCCTCGGCCGTGGAGTCGTACCGTCTGATCGGCTACGAGAACCGGCGACTCGCGACCGAGGACTTTCGTGACGACGCCAAGGACGGCGGCGAGATCGGCCCCGGTCACTCGGTGACCGCCCTGTACGAGGTGCGGCTGCGCGGCGGGGCGTCAGGTCAGCTGGCCACCGCCACCGTACGCTGGCAGGACCCCGACACCCGCGATCCCGCCGAGGCCACTCGCGCCCTCGCGGTCGGTGACCTGGCAGCCTCGCCGTGGCGGGAGTCCGCGCCGAGGTTCCAGGTCGACGTGGTCGCCGTGGGCTTCGCCGAGTATCTCCGCACTCGAGAGGGGATCGCCGGAGCGGACCCCGGGGATCTCGCCGCCCATGCCACCCGGCTGGCCGCGTCCACCGAGGACCCCGCGGTGACCGAGCTCGCCACGCTGATCGAGAAGGCCATGTCGCTGAGGTAGGCGCCCGTACGCGCTGCGGCCCCGAGGCGAGCCGGCCCCCGTGGCGGCCCGCCTCGGCGGTTACAGGGTGTGGAGTGATTTCCTATACACTGGCGTGGACGCCGGGCAGGGCCCGGCGACATCGGTTGACACCGAGGGGCTATGGCGCAGTTGGTAGCGCGCCTCCATGGCATGGAGGAGGTCTGGGGTTCGAATCCCCATAGCTCCACTCCTCACGAAGGGCGGCCAGATGGCCGCCCTTCGGTGTTTTCCCGAACGAATCGCTCTCAGTCGAGCTCGTAGTCGAGGTGGAAGGAGTGGGCGCCGCCGTCGTTGACGATCTGCCCCCCACCCCGGATGCCCAGCAGTTCCCCGGTGCCCGAGTCGGGAAGGATCGTCCAGCTCAGCTCCGACTCCCCGGCGTGTGCCGCGGCCGTGTGGTGGAGCACGAAGGTGCCCTTGCGGCCGTGCGCGGTGCCGGTGAAGCGTTCGAAGCCCGCGTAGGCCGCCGACGTCTCGACCGGGGCGACCGCGGTGATGATGTCCGTGGTGCTGGTGCCGACCAGGTCGCCGTCGAAGGTCTTGGTGATGTGGACGCGGGAGAGCGTGGCACCTTCGGCCTCGTCGTAGGGGTGCGGATCCCAGCCGTCGATGGTGAAGGTTCCGGTGGCACGAGGCATATGTGGGCTCCCTTGGCAGGTCTCAGCTCTTGTGCTCATCCTGGCGCCTATACCTGTCATCTAATGTCAGATACGGGGCTCTCCATCCGTGACCGCGGCGGCGAGAAGGGGGCGCTCTAGGAAAGGCGCCATTTATCCATGTTCCAGGTGATGGTCGACTGCGCGGGGTTCGGGACGACGTTCTGGAGCGTCTCGTCCCACGCGCTGAGGCCCGGATGCTGGAACAGCGGGATGGTGGCCAGGTCACTCCAGAGCCGCTTCTCTATCTCACCGATGATCGGGTCCTGGGCGGCCAGGTCAACGGTCGAGTTCAACTCCTTGATGAGGAGGTCGACCCGCCTGCTGGAGTAGCAGCCGTTGTTGTTGCCCTTGCTGTGGGCGTCGCACTTCTGCGGCGAGGTGAAGCTGGAGGCCCAGCCACTGACCAGGGCCGAACCCGACCAGGCGAACAGCGCCACGTCGTAGCCGTTGGTCGGCATCACGGTGCCCAGGAAATCCTCGGAGCCCTTGTCGACGACCTTGAATCCGGCCTTGTTACAGGAGTCGATGATGAGCTGCACCGCCGCGGTGCGGCGCGGGTTCGGGGTCTGGTAGCCGATGCTGACCTCCAGCCCCGTCTGGCCGGCTTTCCGCAGCAGTTCCCTGGCACCCGCGATGTCCTGTCGCGTGTACACGCCGGCGCTGCCGCTGGCGGCCACGACCGCGGCGCTGTTGGCCTGGAACGGAGCCACGGTGCGAACCTGCAGGGGCCTGGCCGCGGGTGCGACGGGCTTGATCAGATGGTCGACGATGAGCTGCCTGGGCACGCATCTGGTGAACGCCTCGCGCAGCCTTCTGTCGCGGAACGGGCTGGAGTGGAAGTTGAAGTCCAGGTGCTCGTAGGTGTACTTGTCGGAGACACCGACCTTCACCCCCCGCAGGGACTGCAACTGCTTGAGCACCTCGGGTCCCGGCTGTGGTTCGACGATCTGGACCTCGCGGTTCTGCAGTGCCTGCGCCTGCTCGTCGAGGGTGATGAAACGCTCGACGATCGTCGGAGTCGCGGCGGGGGTGCCCCACCACCTGTCGTTGGCGATGAGGGTCAGCCGCTGCCCGGCGTCCAGCTTGGAGAGCTTGTACGGTCCCGAGGAGGGGATCAGCCTGGCCTCGGGCAGCCTGCCCTCGGAGACCCAGCCGTCGTTGAAGAACTTGACGCCCTCGGCGAGCTTCTTCGAGTCGGTGTTCTTGACCGCCGCGATGAAGTCCTCCTCGGACAGGCCGTCCTGCTCGGCGACCACGTGGGCGGGCAGCATCTCGGTCGCGCCGGGGCCGCCGGCCACCCAGTCCGCGAACGGCTTGTCGTAGACCAGGGTGAACTCCTTGCCGCCCTTCTCGCAGTCGGGGACCTCGGTGTCCTGGACGCCGTTGGTGTCGGCTGAGGCGAAGCCCTTGACCTTGCCGGACCGGAAGGCCCACCACAGCATGACGTCGTCGCAGTCGATCGGGGTGCCGTCGGACCAGACCGCCTTGGCGTTGATCGTGTACTTGACGCTCAGCGGGTCGTCGGAGATCTTCTCGTAGGTTCCGAAGTCCTTGTCGGGGACGATCGCGCCCTTGTCACCGTAGAACCAGAAACCCGTGAGCACCCGCTGCAGGGGCGCCGCGTTGCGCGTGGCGTTCTCGGCGGTGGTGTTGTTGTTGTAGGAGTGGAACTCCTGCTCGTACGCGTAGGTGATGGTCTCGGCCGGTTGGATCGACTCCGAGCCCGACGCCGTCGGGTCGTCCATCGGATCGGTGCTCGCGCAGGCGCTGAGCAGGAGCGAGCCGCATGCCAGCAGTGCCAGGATCCCCGCCGGCCTTCGTGTGTGGAACACGGCACACTCCTCTGATCGCCCGTTCTCCGGCCGGTCCCGTAACGGCCCCGCGGAGCGCGGGTGTCGTCGCTCCCGCACGGCCGCGCGGGACCGGAGACCGGCCTCGCGTCTCCCCGTGACCATGCCGGATGCGAGACCCCCAGTTGACGAGAATAGAAAAAACGTAACCTTTGAGCGAATTCTCCCAGTATGTGAGATGGCCATTACCGGGCTCCCGGCGTGCCCGCGTACGGGAAGGGCATCCGCACCGGGGAAAGCGGCGGTACCACCGGAGCGAGCATGGCCCGATCCTTGTGGATATTGGCACTCGGGCCACTCGCGCGGAGCATTTCGCCCCCCCGATTATGGGGCGCATGACAACGACTCTTCGGGCGCCCGAACGTAGGCTGCACCGCGCCTGGATCGTGGCGGGAGTCGCGTTCGTGGCCATCCTCGGCGCGGCCGGGTTCCGGGCGACGCCCGGCGTGCTGATCACACCGCTCCAGGAGGAGTTCGGCTGGTCCCGGGGCACGATCTCGCTGGCCGTCTCGGTCAACCTCATGCTCTACGGGCTGACCGCGCCCTTCGCGGCAGCGCTCATGGACCGTTTCGGAATGCGCAGAGTCGTGACGTACGCCCTGCTGCTGGTCGCCGCGGGCAGCGGGTTGACCATCCTGATGAACGCCCCCTGGCAGCTCGTCCTGTGCTGGGGTGTCCTGGTCGGCCTCGGCACTGGCTCGATGGCCCTGGTCTTCGCCGCGACCCTCACCGAGCGCTGGTTCGTCCGCCACCGCGGCCTCGTCACCGGTGTGCTCACCGCGGGCGGCGCCACCGGGCAACTCGTCTTCCTGCCCGTCCTCGCGCACCTGGCGGCCGACAGTGGCTGGCGGTCGGCCGCCGTCACGGTCACCGTCGCGGCTCTGGCCGTGGTCCCCCTGGTCTGGTTCCTGCTGCGTGACCGGCCTGAGGACGTGGGCACCACGGCTCTGGGCGCCGACCCCGCCGCGCCCCCGGCCGTGCGGCCCGCGCGGACC
>NZ_JBEXUE010000439.1:0-8302 GCF_040614275.1 Streptosporangium sp. NPDC006013 | reverse complement strand
TTGGGAGACTCCCTGGCCGCCACCCACGCCTGCATCGGCACGCTCGTCGCGCTGCACGAGCGCGAGCGCAGCGGCAGGGGCCAGGTCGTCGACTCGGCGATCTACGAGGCGGTGCTCGCCATGATGGAGTCGATGGTGCCCGAATGGCAGCAGGCCGGCTACCAGCGCGAGCGCACCGGCACCGTGCTGCCCAACGTCTCGCCCAGCAACGTCTACCCGACCGAGGACGGCGACACCATCCTCATCGCCGCCAACCAGGACAGCGTCTTCACCCGCCTGGCGACCCTGATGGGCCGGCCCGAGCTGGCCACCGACGAGCGCTACGCCACCCACGGCGCGCGCGGCGCGAACATGGCCGAGCTTGACGAGATCATCGCCGCCTGGACCGCGGGGATCCCCGCGGACGAGCTGCTTCGGTCGCTGCACGAGGGCGGTGTCCCCGCCGGGCGGGTCTACACGGCCAAGGACATGTTCGCCGATCCGCACTTCGCCGCCCGTGAGGCCATCGTCCGCGTCCCGCACCCGGACTTCGGCGAGCTGGCCATGCAGAACGTGGTCCCCAAGCTCTCCGACACCCCCGGAAGCGTGCGCAGCGCCGGGCCCGCGCTCGGGCAGCACAACGAAGAGGTCTACCGCGGGCTCCTCGGCCTGTCGGAGGCGGAGTTCACCGGCCTGTCGGCTGCCGGAGTCATCTGAAACAGAGGGAGCCCTCCATGTCCCACCACCCCGCCGTCCGCGTCCCGGCGCCCGAGGAACCTCTCGCGCGCCGCGCGGAGGGTGCCCGCCATCCCCGGAGCCACGGGTGATCAGGGACCACGACGAGGTGTACGGGCGTTCCCTGCCGTTCGGGGAACGCCCGGCGCTGATCCTCATCGACCTGATGCGCGCCTACTTCGAACCGGGCGCCGAGCTCTACATGGGCTCGCGCGACTGCCTGGACTCGGCCGCGCGGGTCCTGACCGCCGCCCGTTCGGCGGGTGTTCCGGTGATCCACACCAGGGTCGCGTTCGGTCCTGACGGCGTCGACGGCGGCCTGTTCTTCCGCAAGGTGGCCCCGTTGCGCCACCTGGTGGACGGTGGCGGGCCGCTCGGCGAGCTGATGCCGGAGGTCGCGCCCGGGCCGGGGGAGACGGTGATCGTCAAGCAGTACGCGAGTGCCTTCTTCGGTACGGTGCTGGCCTCGACGCTCAACGCGCTGCGGGTGGACACGCTCGTCATCGCGGGCGTGTCCACCAGCGGCTGCGTGCGCGCCACCGCCGTCGACGGGATACAGCACGGGTTCGTGCCGGTCGTGGTGCGCCAGGCGGTCGGGGACCGCGACCCCCGGCCACACGAGGCCAACCTGTTCGACATCCAGGCCAAGTACGGCGAGGTGTGGGACGAGGCGGCCGTGCTGGAACGGTTCGGTCCCCCGCGGGCCGGGAGCGGGCCGCTGACCGGATGAGGACCCCGGCTGGCCGGTGACCACGGCCGGTGCTGTGGCCTACCCGTACGCGGGGACCGGCGGCCGCACCATGACGAGCTCGCGGACGCGTTCCTTGGGCCTTTTGGCATTTGCCTAGTCCGGACCTCTCACCGTTGCCATAGGGGAATCGAAGTTTCCAAAATTCGGATAACGATCCCCGCGTGAAAGCTGGTGAAGCATCATGCGCTCTTGGACGATCAGGGTCTGGGCGATCCTCCTGATCCCCTTCCTGCTCCTCACGGCCGCCCCCGCCGTCGCCGCCGACCTGTCCGCCCCGGGTTCCCACCCGGTCGGCTACTCCGACGTCAGCGTCTCGGCCTCCGGTCGCTCGTTCAGCGCCCGGGTCTACTACCCCGCGACCTCGGCGGGAAGCAACACGACCGTCGCAGCCGGGCAGTTTCCCGTGGTGGCCTTCGGCCACGGGTTCTTCCAGGCCATCAGCAAGTACGCCTCTCTGGGCGGCCACTGGGCCTCCTGGGGCGTGATCACGATCATGCCGACCTCGCAGGGCGGCCTGCTGCCCAGCCACAGTGCCTTCGCCGACGACTTGAACGCCGCGCTGACCTGGATGGTGGCGCAGAACACCGTCGCCGGGTCGCGGTTCAACGCCCACGTGCGTACCGACCGGCTGGGGCTGTCGGGGCACTCGATGGGCGGCGGCGCCAGCGTGCTGGCCGCCGCGCGCAACTCGGCGGTGCGGACGGTGACGAACCTGGCCGCAGCCGAGACCAACCCCTCGGCCGTGGCCGCCGCGGCCACCACGGCGGTTCCCATGCAGCTGGTCGCCGGTACGGGCGATACCGTCGCGGGCCCGTCGGGCCACCAGATCCCCATCTACAACGCCAAGCTCGCTCCCAAGCAACTGCGCACGATCGTCGGCGGTTTCCACTGCGGCTTCACCGACTCCGGGGGCCTCGGCTGCGACAGCGGTTCGATTACCCGGGCCGCCCAGCAGGCGATCACCCGCCGGGTGACCACCGCCTGGCTGCTGTACCACCTCCGTGACGACACCGCCCAGTACGACACGGTCTGGGGCGCGGCCGCACAGACCGACCCGGAGGTTCAGTTCCTCGGCGTCCAGTAACGGCACTCCGGCGCACCCGCCTCGGCTCGGGGCGGGTGCAGGGTCGGCGGCCACACGCCGGGTACGAACAGGCCCAGCACGAAGGCCCGCCCGGCCAGCGCCGATCGGCTTTCCGCGCCGAGCTTGGCGCGCAGCCGTACCAGGTGATAGTCCACGGCCTGGCGGGTCAGGTACAACCGCCGGGCGATCTGCGCGTTGGACGCGCCTTCGGCAACCAGTTGTAGCACCGTGCTTTGGAGCGGGCTCAGCGCGGGCGCGGCGGAGGAGATCTCGTCCAGTACGGTTACCACCCGCCAGGGCAGGCCGTCGGTGCGGTGTTCGACGGAGGCGCTGATCCGGGCGCGGATCACGGTGCCGTTCCCGCGGACGAGCCGTATCCGGGTCCGGTAGACATCGAGCCGCCCGAGGGCCAGCATCTGCCAATAGGGCCGCTGTGTGTCGATCTCGCCGGGCGCGAGCAGTTCTTCGGCCGGGAGACCGTCCAGTTCCTCGGCGGTGCGGGCCACCGCGGCGCGGAAGGCGGGGTTGCTCTCCCTGACCCTGCCGAGCCTGTCCACCGCTGTGATCGGGATCCAGGCGCGCTCGAAATACACCTGGTACCGGCCTTTCATGACCGCACCATAGATGATCTCCTCCGACCGGATTCATTCGCGTCACGGGGATCGAAGGCCACATGTCGTCGGCTGTTCAAGAGCATGTCGCGTGCGAGCCGCCACCGTCAATCGGCTGCGTGGTGGTGGACGTCGGAGGAGAACCGCCCGTGATCGAGACCCATGCGCATCCTTGTTGCTCCTAGAGAAACAATGTTTCCAAGATGTAGGATCCGTGAAACCGGAGGAAACGTCTAGGAGGCGACTGTGCCGAACCAGGTCGTGCAGATGGAGTCCGTCGGCCACGGGGCTGTTTCGGCGGCCAAGAAACCACCCGAGGGGCCTGAGGGGAAAATCCCTCCCGAGCCCGTCGCCGGCCACGAGCCGTGATCTCGGTCCTGTACGGCGGGCTGGCCCTGATCCAGGTGGCCCTGGCCGTACGGCTGGCGCGATCAGGCCGGTGGATCCCGTTCGCGGTCGCGACGGGGATCGCCTATGACTCGGCGGTCGTCGGAGCCGGGCGGCTGATCGGTGAGGGGCCGTGGCTGGAGGCGCTCAACACCGGCCGCTTCGCCGTCCACGCCATTCTCACCCCGCTCCTCATCGTCCACGGGGCGGTCCTCGTGCGCCGCGGCCTCGTCGTTCCGGCGTGGGGCCTCGCCGGTGTTCTGGTCGTCTTCGAGGTGGTGGGCCTGGCGGATCTGCGGCTGGAGCCCCGATGGTGGTCGGACACCCTGCGTTACGTTTCCGTGGATGCGCTGGGCCCGCCGATCCCGGCGCTGGTCACCACGGTGATCCTGCTGGTCGTGGGGCTCGTGCTGTGGGCGCGGTGGCGCACGCCCTGGCTTTTTCTGGGTGCGGCCGTGCTCCTGGCGACCGCGGGTGCCGCCGTGGCGTTGCCCGTCCTGGGCAACGCCGGTGAGGCCGTACTGATCGCGGCCATCGCGGCGACGGGCGACCGCGATGGCGGACGAGTCTCCGGGATACGGCTGCGCGGTCAGAGACCCTCGCCATCCCAGTAGCCGCGGGAGCGGGAGCGGACGGGAAGGCTTGAGATGACGGGGGCGGGAATGGGATCGCCCGACTTCCAGGCCCGGCCATGTCCCCGGTTGTGGGCGCCGGTGTCGGTGCGCTCGTCGGGGTGTTCCAGCGCGGCGGGATCGGTGCCCCAGTCGAGGGCGGGCTGTCCTTCCCCGTGGTCGTGTGAGTGGTCGTGTGAGTGGTCATCGTGGCCGCCCTGCAGGCGGGCCGCGTCGATGGCCTTGGCGATGGCGGTGAGGCTCCTGTCGGCGCCGTGACCGTGCGGGTGGACGTCCATGTCGACGGCACCCTGCTCGCGGGCGTACGCCAGGGACGCCCGCAGCATCTCCAGGTCCTGCTCGGTGCGGCGGGAGGGACCCCGGCCCAGGTCGTGGGCGGACTGGGACCAGCGCATCCGGCCGCCTTCGGGGCCGTAGTTGATGGCCTCGCCGCCCCAGCGCACCCATTCGTGCTCGGTGTACCAGTTGTGCAGCTCGCCGTCGGAGCGCAGCAGCCAGGTGGCGCCGCCCTCCATCGTGGTGAAGTGGCCGTGCTTGACCCGGGCGGGGCGGAAGAAGTAGGTGCCCAGGTCCAGGGTGCCGAAGTTGTACTCCATGTGGCCCTGGACGGTGTACGCCTCCTCGTAACAGGGGTGGTGGGCCAGCCGGTGGTCGGCCCAGCCCTCCTGGGCGTGGACGAGGCGGGTGTAGAAACCGGTGACCGGGTCGACGTGCAGGTACTTGATGAACAGACCGGGCATCGGCCCGGCGTTCGGCACCGCGTCCCAGTTCATGGCCTCGGAGTCGATGACGATGACGTCCTCGCGAGCCCCTGCCCAGCGCGGCGCGGCCAGGTTCTCCACGGGGTCGAAGCCGGCGTCGCCGTACTCGCGGTAGTGCAGGATCCGAGTGCCCTCGGCGAAGGTGACGGCGTCGGCGGGAACACCCTTGGGCAGGTAGAGATAGCCGCCCTTGCCGATGCGGCGGCCGCCGTACGTCATCGATCCGTCGAGCACGTAGTACTCGGTGTTGGCGTGGTGGATGCCGGGGCCGCGGCCCCAGTCGGTGTGGAAGTCGAGGCGCAGAGAGCCGGAGCCGTCCTCCTCGTCGGCCGACAGCCGCCGCTCGCCGGCCCTGCCCTCGCCGCCGGGCAGTTCGGCGGCGTGCCAGACGTAGTCGTCTTCGTGGATCATTTCGACATGCGGCCGCATGAGCGGTTCTCCTTAGTGGTTGTCACGCAACTCGCGCTTGAGGATCTTTCCTGCGGCGTTGCGGGGTAGCGCGGGAACGAACTCGACCTGCCGGGGCAGCTTGGGGCCGGCCAGTCTGGTACGGCAGTGCGCCGCCAGTGCCTCGGCGTCGACCGGAGTGCCGGGCAGGGTGACCACGAAGGCGGCCACCTGCTCGCCCCACCGCTCGTCGGGCAGGCCCACGACGGCGGCGTCGGCGACGCCGGGGAAGGAGGTCAGGACCTCCTCGACCTCGCGCGGGGCGATGTTCACCCCGCCAGAGATGATCATGTCCTTCTTGCGGTCGACGATGTAGATGAAGCCGTCCTCGTCGCGCTCGACGATGTCGCCGCTGGTGAGAAACCCGTCGGGGGTGGTGCACGCGGCGGTGGCGGCCGGATCGTCCAGGTAGCCGTTCATCAGGTACGGCGAGCGGCTGAACAGCTCGCCCCGGTCGGCGGGGTTCCCCTCGTCGTCCACCACCCTGACCTCGGTCATGAACCACGGGCGGCCCACCGAGCCGATCTTGTCGCGGGCGTCGGCCGGGCGGCAGTCGCTGATGATCCCGGCCTCGGTCGAGCCGTACAGCTCGTGCACCCCGACCCCGGGGAAGGTGTCCAGCACCCATTCCTTCAGCGCGCGCGGTAGCGCGGCGGCGTTGAAGTACAGGGTGTCCAGCGAGGACAGGTCGTGGTCGCGCAGTGCCTTCTCGCCCAGGGCGCGGAGCATGTGGGCGTGGGTGGGCACCAGGAAGACCGACTGGGCGCGCTCACGTTCGATCATCGCCGGGAGCCGCTCGGGGTCCCAGCTTCGCAGCATCGCGACCGTGCCGCCGGTGTGCACCGGCGCGTAGCCGAAGGCGAATCCGGCGCCGTGGTACATCGGGGCCACGGCGATCGTCCGGCGGCCGGGGCCCAGGCCCCACTCCAGGGCCGAGGCGTAGAAGGTGAGCGACCGCGACCGGTGGCTGATCAACACGCCCTTGGGGCGGCCGGTGGTGCCCGAGGTGTAGGCCACGCAGAACGGCTCGCGCTCGTCCACCTCGATCCGCGGGTCCCTCGCGCCGGCCGTGGCCAGGGCCGCGTCGTAGGACGGCCCAAGCCGGTTGCCGCCCATGGACAGGACCGTGCCGGGCAGCTCGACGCCGTCCACCGCCGCCGCCAGCGCCTCGTCCAGGATGAGGGCGCGGGCGGCGCAGTGCCCCAGGATGTAGGCGGCCTCGCCGGGGGTCAGCCGGGGGTTGAGCGGCACCATGACCAGCCCCGCCTTGGCGATGCCCGCCGCGGCCTCCGGATACTCCATCCGGTTGCCGAGCAGCAGCGCGACCCGTTCGCCCGGCCGCAGTCCGGCGGCCAGCAGGGCGTTCGCCAGGCGGCTGGACCGGTCGTCCAGGCCGCGATAGGTCAGTCTCCGGCCGCCGTCGACCACCGCGACCGTCGTGGGGGTGGCTGCGGCGAGTTCGCGGATCCCGCCGGCGATGGAGAGCTGCATAGGACCTCTTATGTTTCGCATAGAGAAACATTTTTCCATTATCGATAGCATGTCGCGGGTGAGACGTGCTCGTCAATCGAGAGTCCGGGCACCCGGGACGGGCGGGAAGTCGCCCGCGCGGCCGAGGAGTGCCGGGAGCGGAGCGCCGAGCCGCTCCCCGATGTAGGAGGCGGCCGAGAGCAGCCGGTCGAGGTCGACGCCGGTGGCGACGTCCGAGCGGCGCAACGCGTAGGAGAGGTCCTCGGTGGCGATGTTGCCGGTCGCCGCCGGGGCGAACGGGCAGCCGCCGATCCCGCCGCTGCTCGCGTCGAGCGCGGTGGCGCCCGCCTCGACCGCGGCCAGCGCGTTGGCGTAGCCGGTGTTGCGGGTGTTGTGGAAGTGGAACCGCAGCGGCAGGTCGGTGACCTCGCGCACGGCCCCGGTCAGCCGCCGCACGTCGGCGGGTACGCCCACGCCGATCGTGTCGGCCAGCGCGATCTCGTCGGCCCCGGTGTCCGCGCACCGCCGTACCAGTTCGGCCACGTGAGCGGGTGCCACCTCGCCCTCGAACGGGCAGCCGAAGGCCGCCCCGACGGTCGCGGTGACCCGCAGTCCGGCCGCGTGGGCGCGGGCGGCGATCCCGGCGAAGGAGCCCAGCGCCCCCGCCACCGTCATGCCCTGGTTGCGCCGGCAGAAGGCCTCGGTCGCCACGATCGTGACGTTGACCTCGTCCACCCCCGCGGCCAGGGCCCGGTCCAGGCCGCGCCCGTTGACGATCAGGCCTATGTAGCTGAGCCCTTCGCGTCGCGGGACGCGGGCCATCACCTGCTCGGCGTCGGCCATCTGGGGAACCAGGCGGGGATGGACGAAGCTGACCGCCTCGATGCGGGTGAGACCGGCGCCGGCCAGCGCCTCGATGTAGGCCACCTTGGTGTCGGTGTCGACCGGGACGGACTCGTTCTGCAGGCCGTCCCGGGGTCCCACCTCAACGATGCTGATCCGGGGAGAAGACATGTTCCAGATGTATCAGTGTTGTATGCAATAGATCTATATGTGAAGCGATTTTTGCAAAGCTATCGCTGGATTGTATGCAACTAGCGCTGGGAGAGCACCGTGACGTTCTTGTCGGAGGCGTCTCCGAAGCCGTAGACGTAGGCCGCGGCCAGCGAGTCGCCGAGCGAGGCGCGCAGGAACAGCGCGCTCCACTTGGCGGCGGTGTCGATGCTCTCCTCCTGGGACAGCGTCTGCGCCGAGGCGTCGGGGATGGCGCCGGGCGGGGTCTGGGTGTCGGTGAGACCGAAGTGGTTGGCGCCGGTCACGGTGATGAGCGCCTTGGGCGGCGCGCCGAGGGCGTTGTAGGTCGCACCGGCCGCCGCCGGCAGGTTGTTGCCGTCCAGACCCCCCTGGACGAGGGCGACCGGTACCCCGGCGTTGGCGATCGGGAC
>NZ_JBEXUE010000438.1:0-8312 GCF_040614275.1 Streptosporangium sp. NPDC006013 | reverse complement strand
GTTCGCCGTGGTGGTCGGCCTGCTGGTCTGGATCAACCTCTCGGCCCGGGTCATCATGTACACCGCCGCCTGGACCGCGACGGCCTCCCTCGTCCGCGGCGCGCGCGGCGACCGGCTTCGCGGGCGGGTCGAGGTGAACGGCCTGGGCCAGCATGTCGGACTCCAGGCGCTGCAGGGCGGCGCCGAGGTCGAGGCCGAGTTCGTCGCGGAGCATCCCCCTGGCCCGTCGGAGCGCTCCCAGCGCGTCCCCCTGCCTGCCGTTGCGGTACAGGGCCAGCGCGAGCAGCCGCCAGGCCTCCTCCCGCAGCGGGTGCGCCGAGGCGTGCGCCTCCAGGTCGGCGACCAGGGCACCGGAGTGACCGAGGAGGAGTCCCGCGTCGGCGCGGCGTTCGACCGCGATCAGCCGCAGCTCCTCCAACCGGCCCGCCTCGGTCACCGCCCACGGCAGGTCGGAGAACTCGGCCAGGGCCGGACCCCGCCAGAGCGCGAGGGCGGTCTCCAGGCGCCCCCACACCTCGGCGGGTTCGCCACCGGCCTTGACCGCGCTCTCGAACATCCAGGAGTCCACCTGGTCTGCTGAGGTGCGCAGCGCGTAGCCCGGCGGGGCGGAGACCAGTACCTCGGCCTCCTCCCGCGGCGCGCGGCCGGGTTCCAGGGCGCGCCGCAGCCGCGACACGTATCCCTGGATGGTCGACAGGGCCTGGGTCGGAGGCTCACCCGGCCACAGCTCGTCGATCAGCATGGTCACCGGGACGGCGCGGCCACCGGCTACGAGGAGCCGGGCCAGCACCGCCATCTGGCGCTGGCCGCCGAGATCGAGCAGCGTGCCGTCGTGGCGCGCCTGGAACGGTCCGAGAGCACGAAATGTCAGCATTGCAGGCGTAAGGTTAGAGCTACCTGGGCCAACGTCATAGGGCAATACTCACCATCGTTCGCAGGCTGTAAGAAATCATCGGTAGTCACATCTCCACATTCAAGTTCACCGGAAGAACAGCTTCGACCGTGGTGCCCCCTTCGGGCGGTGCCGTGATCATGCATGTCCCGCCGAGTTCGGCGGCCCGCTCGCGCATCGAGGCCAGCCCGATCCCCGCGCGACGCTCCGCGGGGATGCCGATCCCGTCGTCGTGCACCCGGATGCTCAAGGAGTCCTCGCCGCGTTCCAGCGACAGCCGCACCGTCGTGGCACCGGCGTGCTTGCGGGCATTGGTCAGCGCCTCCTGCGCGATCCGGTACGCGGCCACCTCGGTGGCGGCGGGCAGCCCCGCCAGCTCGCCCCTGACCTCCACGGTGACGCCGGGGCCCGCCATCTCCGCCAGCGCGCCGGCCAGGCCCAGCTCGTCGAGGGTGGGCGGTCGCAGGCCGTACACCAGGTGCCTGATGTCGCTGGTGACGCTGTCCATGCCGGATCGCAGCTCGCTGAGCATCCGCTCGGCCGTCTCGGGGGAGACGCGCAGGGAGTGCCTGGCCGCGTTGATGGACATCGCCATCCCGCTGAGCGACTGGCCGAGGCCGTCGTGCAGGTCACGGCGGAGGCGGCGGCGTTCCTCCTCGCGGGTGGTGACGATCCGCTCCCGGGAACGCCGCAGCGCGCCGACCAGCCGGACCGCGTGGGCCGCGTCCGCCACGTACGGCGTGAGCACGGCGATGACCCGCTCGTTGTGCGTGGCCGGTAGGCGCCTGGCCCCCGGCGGGCCGATGAGCAGGCGGCCGACGGGCTCGCCGTGCCACACGAGCCGGATGTCGCGCGCCACCTCCTCCAGTGTCCCCGCCGTCGCCTCCTCGGGCCAGCCGCCGGAGAAGCGCACGCCCGTACCGGTGACGGCCAGACCGTCGCGTAGCACCTCCAGGGCGGCGGTCAGCCCGCCCGCCGGATCGGTGTGCTGCAGCCTGCGCCCGAGTTCGGCGGCCAGTGTCACCGGGTCGCCCTTGCTGCCGTAGAGCAGGCGGTCGGCGCCGCGCTGGAGCACCCGCCGTATCGGGTGGAAGAACGCCCCCGCGCAGAGCGCGGCGATCAGGCCGCCGATCCGGTCCACGTCCGACAGGAACAGGCTGGAGGCGGTGCCCACCGCCACGTACACCCCGCCGATCACGCCGACCAGGCCCGCGCCGACCAGAGTCCTGGTGATCAGCGTGTCGATCCCGTAGAGGCGGTACCGCAGTACCGAGAAGGTGATCGCGAGCGGGACCAGCGGGATCGTGAACGACGCCAGCCACCACACCGGGTTGCCGAGTACCCAGGGGACGACGACCGTGGCGATCGCGACCAGCGGCCACAGGATCTGCCTGCGCTCTTCGGCGTCCGCCCGCCGAAACCGCATGGCCAGCGAGGTGAAGGCCAGGAGGATCACCGCGTTGGTGAGCATGTCCAGGGAGAACCTGAGGGGGTAGGTGTCCCCTCTCCCCGGCAAGGACATGAGGTCCGTGACGAGTACGTCGAGCGCCAGGACGGCGACCGAGGCCCAGATCAGTGGCCGCCAGCGCGGGGAGGGCAGCCTTCCGTCCGGGTAGAGCAGCGGCAGCAGCACGACCAGGAACAGGATGGTCAGTCTCCAGTTCAACCCCGCGAGGGTCCAGGTGGCCTCGGACGGAACCGTCCACTCCCGTGCCGTGCCCAGGCGGGCGAGGTTCATGGTGAGGCTGTTCAGCGCGGAGAACAGTCCGCCCAGGCAGAGTAGCCAGCCGATGACCAGCCGGGGCCGCTGGAACACCAGCAGCGCTCCGAGGATGGGGAACGCGGTGCCGGCCACGTCCTCCGGTGCGAACGGCAGCGGCGTGTAGGAGGGCTGTGGGAGCAGCGCCGTGGCCCAGACGTTGACGCACACCATCGCGACGGACGCGCTGGTGATCAGCACCGCCGCGACCCGCCCCCGGACAGGCGTCACCCTTTGGATCAACAGGTTCAGCCCGTGCATGGTGGTTCAGGCCCTTCATCTGGTACTTGGAAGGACCTTAACCGGCTTGAAGCGCAATCCAATCAATAAGCAATCAAAGCAGGGCGTATCTCGTACGGAGCCCCGGAGCCGGTCCGATCGCCGGCGGGGCTTGGGGCAGGACACGCTCCCACCCGGGCGGGCTCGCCCGGGTGGGAGCGGGCCGGTCACGGCACGTCGTACCGGCTGGACTCCAGGAGCCATTCCAACTGTGCTCTCGGCGCCGCGAGGAACGCGCACGCGACCTTGCTGACCTCCCTGGCCTGGCCGATCGACAGCTCGAACCGGTCGAACAGCGCCGGCAGCCGGCGCGCGGAGATCCGCAGGTCCTCGGCGCGGGCGGCGATCCGGTCGTTCACCCAGGTGACGGCGGCGCCGTCGGAGAGCCCGAACGCGGTCGCGGCGACCGTCACGTAGTTGTGCACGTCGCCGTTGGCCCGCTCCTTGTGGTGCGAGGCGACGTCGTTGCACCACGCGGTGACGTCGTTGCAGGCGTCCACCAGCGTCCGCCAGGTCGTGCTCTCGCGCAGTCCCGCGGGCACCTCCACCCCCAGGCAGGGCTCCACCAGGTCGAACAGGTAGGGGCCCGCGGTGCCCCGCCGCAGCCGCGGATACTCCGCGGGGGAGGGCACCCGGCCCGCGCACCGGTTCTCGGCCTCGGTGCGGCATGCCTCGCCCTGCGCAGCCAGCCCCGCCAGGAACCGGTGCCGCCACCGGGTGCTCATCCGCCCCGCAGTGATCTTCCAGAGGTCGGCGAAGGCGATCTCGACGGGCGAGGAGGCGTGGACGGGAGCGCGCGCGACGAGGTCGAGCCTGGCGAAGGTGGCCTCCACGATCTCGGCCGCGCGCCCGGCGGGCTTCTCGTCCCACTCGTCGTCGAAGTGGAACAGCCAGGTCAGCCATTTGGCGAACAGCAGCGCCGCCTCCACGCCGAACCCGGAGAAGGCCCGGCCCGCCATCCGCTCGAACCCGGCGCGCGGGGGAGCCTCCAGCCCGGCCCCGCGGGCCCAGCCGGCGAGCTCGGTGCCGATCAGGTCGACCGAGGGATGCATCCGGCACGGTGCCGACATCGCCGGTACGAGCTCGGCGAGGGGGAGCAGCGAAGCCGCGGCCACCCCGGAGGGGGGTGGCGGCTTCGGGCATCCCACGGTCCCGGGGGGCGGGGCGGCGAAGGGACGTGTGACGGGTGAGGGGGACGGGTGCAGGGAGTGTGACAAGGGTTGTGAGTGGGGTCGGGGAAAGGTCAGGGGATCGCCGAACGTTGGGGTGAGAGCCACTACAGCGGACCGAACAGCCAGTTGCCGGCCACGTCCGGATCGGTACCCGTGTAGAACTGCCGGGTCGCCTCGACCAGTTCGCCCACGGACACCGCGCCGTCGCCGTCGCCGTCGAGCCGCTCGAAGGCGGCCGTCACGTCCGCACGGGAGGTGCCGAACGCGGCCATCATGACCCAGAACTCGTCCGGCCCGACGGCACCGTCGCCGTCGGTGTCGCACAGCCAGGCCGCCGCCTCGGCCGCGGGTCCGAAGACCGCGTCGAACCGGTCGCCCTCGACGAACGCGGAGGTCATGCCGGCGCGGAACTCCTCCGGGGAGATCGCCCGGTCGCCGTCGGTGTCGATCTCCGCGGCCAGTGTCCGCCAGATCCCCTCGAAGCCCTGGGCGAGCCTGCTGCCGGCCGGGGAGGTCGGCGACTCACCGAAGCCGACGAGGATCCGGGCTCCGAGGCCGAGAAGGTCCTCGCGCTCGATCGATCCGCTGCCGTCGACGTCCATGTGCTCGAAGGCACGGTCAAGCTTGCGATTGAGGAGCCTGGTGCTCATCGTTTACTCCGTCGTCACTTGATGAACTCGAACTGTTACCCTAAGTGACGATAGCGGGGCGTTTCCAGGAGCCACTCCAGATAAGCCCTCGGGATGGTCAAGAAAGCACATGCCACCCGCGTCACCTCCTGGGAGGCGGCGAAGCCGAGATCGTGCCGCTCGGTGAGCGCCGGGATCGCGCGGGCCGCCGTCCACAGCTCCTCCATCCGGGTGGCCACGCGGTCGATCACCCGCTCCTCCGCCATCCGGTTGGAGCGTTCCAGGAAGGCGCCTCTCGCGCCGCCGTGTTCGGCCGCCGCCTCCGCGCACCAGGTGGTCACGTCGCCGCTCGCCTCGACGAGCGCCCGCCAGCGCGGGCTCCGCCGTACCGGGGCGGGCACCTCCACCCCGTAGCAGGGCTCCACCAGGTCCAGCAGCCGGCGGCCGAAGGCGTTCGCGTGCTCGCCGGCCGGATGCGCGCCGGTGGCCAGTCCGGCGGTGAAGCGCTCGCGCCACGCGTCACTCATCCGGGGGGCGCACGCTCCCCAGAGACCGGCGAAGGCCCGCGTAAGCGGTGCCGTGCCCGGCTCGCCGCCCGCGGCCACGGCGAGGACCGGGGTGAGCGCCGCGGGCTCCTCGCGCAGGCGCGTCTCCCAGGTCAGCCAGCGGGCGAGCAGCGTGACCGCGCGGGTTTCGCAGCGGGCGAACGCCCGCCCGGCCAGCCAGGAGGCGGCGGGGTCGGGGGTCAGCCCGGCCGCGTGGGCCCAGTCGGACGCGGCGGCCTCGACCAGGTGTATCGACGGGTGGACGGGGCAGGGCATCGTCAATGCCGCGAGGCGTTCGGTGAGCCTGACCGGTGACGAGACCGCGTACGGTGGTTCGTGAACTTCAGTGCGCATCATCGTTTCCCCCCGGATCGAACTTCCAGCGGCTCCGGTCGCACACTGTAAGAGGAGACGGGGTCCGTCGAGCGGAGGCGCGACGCGCATCTCACTGTTCTTCCTCGTAACGTGTGCGAAACACTTAGCGGGCAAACTGATAGACCACCAGGCGTGTCGCAGCACGTCAGCAATGAAGGAGAAGCCTTGGACCGCCAGCAGGAGTTCGTTCTCCGCACCCTTGAGGAGCGCGACATCCGGTTCATCCGGCTGTGGTTCACCGATGTGCTCGGGTTCCTGAAGTCGGTGGCCATCGCCCCGGCCGAACTTGAGGGAGCCTTCGCCGAGGGCATCGGCTTCGACGGTTCGGCGATCGAGGGCTTCGCCCGGGTCTACGAGTCGGACATGCTCGCCAAGCCCGACCCGTCGACCTTCCAGATCCTTCCGTGGCGCAGCGAGACGCCGGGGGCGGCCCGGATGTTCTGCGACATCCTCATGCCGGACGGCTCGCCTTCGCACGCGGACCCGCGCTGGGTGCTCAAGCGCATCCTGTCGAAGGCCTCCGACATGGGCTTCAGTTTCTACACCCACCCGGAGATCGAGTTCTTCCTGCTGAAGAACCGGCCGGAGGGCAGTGAGCGGCCCGAGCCGATCGACGGCGGCGGCTACTTCGACCACACCCCGCACAGCTCCGGCCACGACTTCCGGCGTAACGCGATCATGATGCTGGAGTCGATGGGCATCTCCGTCGAGTACAGCCACCACGAGGGTGGTCCGGGCCAGCAGGAGATCGACCTGCGCTACGCCGACGCGCTCACCACCGCCGACAACATCATGACCTTCCGCCTGGTCATGAAGGAGGTCGCGCTGGAGCAGGGCATCTGGGCGAGTTTCATGCCCAAGCCCTTCACCGAGCATCCCGGCTCCGGCATGCACACCCACATGTCGCTCTTCGAGGGCGACCGTAACGCCTTCTACGAGCCGGGCGCCGACTACCAGCTCTCCAAGATCGGCCGCTCCTTCATAGGCGGCCTGCTGGCGCACGCCGCCGAGATCACCGCGGTCTGCAACCAGTGGGTCAACTCCTACAAGCGGCTCTGGGGCGGCGCCGAGGCGATCGCCGGAGCCGGCGGCGAGGCCCCGAGCTACATCTCCTGGGGCCACAACAACCGCTCGGCCCTGGTCCGGGTGCCGATGTACAAGCCGCACAAGGGTGGCTCGACCCGCATCGAGTTCCGCTCGCTCGACTCCGCCTGCAACCCCTACCTGGCCTTCGCCGTGATCCTGGCGGCCGGTCTGAAGGGAATCGAGGAGGGGTACGAGATGCCCCCCGGAGCCGAGGACGATGTCTGGGCGCTGACCTCGGTCGAGCGCAGGGCGCTGGGCATCCAGCCGCTGCCCCAGTCGCTGGACGAGGCCATCGCGGTCATGGAACGCAGCGAGCTCGTCGCCGAGACCCTCGGCGAGCACGTCTTCGACTACTTCCTGCGCAACAAGCGCGCCGAGTGGAACGAATACCGCCGCCAGGTCACCGAGTTCGAACTCGGCCGCTACCTGCCGGTTCTCTAGCCGCTTCCGCGTTGCCGGCACGGCGGGCGTCGTGGGCTCCCGTCGTGCCTGGAACGACCGCGCGGACCGTGCCGCACGGTCGTTGCCGGCGGCGTGCCGACACGCCGCGGAGGCGGGTAATCCGACGCCGCCCGCCGAACGTCATACCGGTGTTACCCGCTGCTAATCGAGGCGTCATCGACCCCGAGTTGGCTGTATGTACAAGCAGTCCGGTAAAATCGGCTAGTCCGAATACCGTTATTTTTGAGGATTAATCGCCATAAAAGGCGACAGGAGGTGCGGCATGACGACGGCTGCCGAGCTGCAGACCGTGCTGACCGTTCCGGCGCGTTTCCGCGGCCCCGAGGGCTCCGCGAACGGCGGATGGATCGCGGGTACGGTCTCCGAGGCGTTGCACGGCGCCCGGCACGACTCGGCTGTCGAGGTCACGCTGCACGCGCCCACGCCACTGGATACCGAGCTGTCCCTGCGCCATCTCGCCAACACCACGACCCTCACCGACGGTGAGAGGCTCCTCGTCGAGGCCATCACGGTCACCGAGGAGTTCGACGTGCCGGCCTTCGTGCCCTTCAACGAGGCGGCGCGGGCCGAGGGCGGCTTCGCCGGCCTCGTCGAACACGCCTTCCCCGGCTGCTTCGCGTGCGGTCTGCGCGATCCCGGCGACGGCCTGCGGATCTTCCCCGGCCCGGTGTCCGGCACCGGCCTGATCGCCGCCGGCTGGCGGGTCCCGATGACCGTCACCGACGAGGACGGCGCCGTCCCCGACGCGATCGTCTGGGCCGCCCTCGACTGCCCCACCGGCTGGGCGCACTTCCAGCCGGGCGAGTTCGCCCTGCTCGGCCGGCTGACCGCACGGCTGCACCGCCGGATCTATCCCGGCGGCACCTACTCCGTCGTCGCCCGCGCCAGCGGCCGGGAGGGCCGCAAGCTCTTCGGGGAGAGCGCCATCTACGAGGTCGACGGCACCCTGGTCGCCGCCGCCAAGGCCGTTTGGATCGCTCCCGCCTAGGTCCTGCCCCCTGGGGCCTTTGCCCGTGGCCTGCCCGACTGGAAGGCGCAGCTCTTCCACACCGACCCCAAGGGACTTCTCGGGGACATGCAGAATCGCCAGACGGTCTCCGACTTCTGGCGGGT
>NZ_JBEXUE010000437.1:0-8365 GCF_040614275.1 Streptosporangium sp. NPDC006013 | reverse complement strand
TCTATAACCGTCTATATTTGATTGTGTACGGTTATTTATGCGCGGTGCCTACCTCTATGTCCTTCCCGCTGCGCGGGGCCCCGCCCGCCGGCCCCCCGCCCCTGGGCGAGTGCGGATCGGCCCGCGTTCACCGGCGGGGGTGCCGGGTGCCCGCCCCATGGGGGATGGCGCGGGTGGCGGGTGTGGATCAGTTGGCGTAGACGGGGTAGCCGTAGCCGACGACCTGGGAGACGGGCCGGATGCGTTGCTCGACGTTGCCGTTGCCGGTGTTGCCCTCGATCGTGGTGATCGTGCCGTCTCCGTTGTCCTTCTTCACGAAGCCGACGTGGTCGATGCCGTCGAGGCTCTTGCCACCGGCCCAGTCGAAGTAGACGACGGCGCCGGGAGTGGGGGTGGTGCCCCAGTGATGGTTGTTCTTGAACCACTTGGCGTGGGTGACGGTGTAGGCGTCCCAGCCCATCGTGGGCCGGATGCCGGCCATCTCGCCGACCCAGGAGACGAACATCGCGCACCAGGGGGCGTTGGCGTAGCCCTGGATGGTGCCGCCGTCACGAGCGACGGTCTCCTTGGCGCGCGGGGAGGACATGTACCACGAGTGGAACTTGGTCCCGCCGCCCTGGGAGTTCTCGCGGACGCCGATCTGCTTGGAGGCGAGGTCCAGGACCTGCGCGGCGGAGACCTTGGGCAGCCTCTGGGCCGCGATCTCGAGCGGGGTGCTCGCGGGCCTGTGCTGCGAGACCTCGGAGATCTTCGCGTCGGCGGGCGGGTTCAGAGCGGTGTGGCTGTCGGCCAGGGCTGCGGAGCCCACGGAGCCGGTCGCCAGGACGACGCAGGCGCCCAGGAGGGCGCTCGCCACGCGGGGGGCGCTGAAGGTGGGGGTGAGGCGGTGCTTGGTCATACCGGGGTTCGACTCCTTGCTTCGCTTCCATGCCGCCTACCGGGTTAGCTGACGGGTTCGGGCTGGGAAGTGCCCTACGGCGCGAGAACGCGCTGATTCACCCCAGGAACGTGGTTCCCCGGTTCCGCAGACTTCGCGGATTCGGCGGCCGTGCTCACCGCGGGCGGAGGTTCCGCCCAGGTGGAACACGGTCGGGCAATGTGACGGCAATGCTTAGATCTATACAGACCCAGACATTTGCCATGAACAGGACGAACGTACGTCACTCGGACAGACGATTACAAGTAGGACACATTGCCCTGACTTGGTGATACGTCCAAGTCACGGGGGTACGGCGGGGGGTCGCTTGGCCTGGGAAGGAGGCGGGTCACACCCGTTCTCCGGCCGGTCGCGGCGGACGGGGTCGCGGCCCCGTCGCGGGCTGGATCCCCTGTTTCCTCGGCGATCCAGCCGGGTGGTACCCGCCGGTGGATCGCCTGACCCGGGATGGTATGGCATGATCGGGAGGCTCGCCGGTAAGGGTGTCAGGCCTTAACTTTTTGCAACAAATATTCGATGGTAAAAAGTGTGGAGCGGATGCGTCCCGCTCCCCCGGAAGGCCCGAACGAGGTTCGGCGGCCCAGGGGCCCGCCGGCGGCAGGGCGGGCCTCAGCTCTCTTGGCCGGACCAGGATCGGAACAGCGGGAGCAGGAACCGGTCGACCGTGTCCTCGACGAACTCCCGATCCAGTGGCTTACCGGTGAAGAGCAGCCGGTACCACACCAGTGCCTCGGTGGCCTTCCTGAGCTCCGCGGGGTCCACCGGCCCTGGCAGTTCGCCGCGCTCCCTGGCGCGTTCCAGCAGCGGGACGGTGCCGGTGATGTCGGGGCGGGGCACGTTGTCGCGCAGGGCGGAGGCCAGCTCGGGGGAGGTGAGGAACGCCGGAAACAGGCCGAAGATCATCGCCTGTTTCCGTTCCAGTATCCGGCAGAACCCGTCCACGACCTCGATCAGGTCCCCGCGCATCGACCCGGTGTCGGGCGGCGGCACGACGTCGATCTCAAGGTGGTTGCAGATCAGATCCACGACCAGCGCCTCCTTGCCCGCCCAGCGACGGTAGATCGTGGCCTTGCTCGCGCTGGCCCGCCTGGCGATCTGGTCGATGGACATCCGGTCGTATCCGACCTCGGACAGCAGGCCGGCCGTCGCGTCGAGGATCGCCCGCTCCCGAGTGGGGTCGAGACGCAAGGTGCCTCCGGTGGTTCGCTAGTGCTGGCGGATCTCCCCGAATCGTACGCCGGTCAGCGCCTCGGACCTCTCCCAGAGCCTCGCCGCCACCGCCTCGTCCAGTGCCTTCGGCGAGGGGCGCAGCACTTTCGGCCCCGGGCCGATGTACTGCCCGCCTCTCGCCTCAGGAGAGGTGGCCGCGTACAGGGACGGCCTGGCGCCCTTGGCGACCGGCTGTGCCACCAGGCGCATCAGCGCGTTGAAGGGGCGGGTGAGGGCGCCCGGCTTCAGAATGCCGGTGGCGGTCATGCCCGGGTGGGTCGCCAGGCTCAGCAGCGCCGCCCCCGAGGCGTCGGCGCGGCGCTGCAACTCCACGGCGAACAGCAGGTTGGCCAGCTTGGAACGGCTGTACGCGGAGAACATGCCGTACCCGCGTTCCAGCCCCAGGTTCTCGAAGTCGATCGCGCCGAGGGAGTGCGCGTCGCTGGAGACCGTGACCACCCGGGCCGCGGAGGCGGCCAGCAGGCGTGGCATCAGCAGGCCGGTCAGGGCGAAGTGCCCCAGGTGGTTGACGCCGAACTGGGTCTCGAAGCCGTCGGCGGTGGTCCGCCGGGACATCGGGCCCATCCCGGCGTTGTTGACCAGCAGCTCCAGCGGCCCGTCGACGGTGTCCGCGAAGGCGCGTACCGAGCGGAGGTCGGCCAGGTCGAGCGCTCTCACCTCGGCCGTCGCCCCTGGCGCCGCCGCCCTGACCGCCTCCAGCGCGGCCCGGCCCCGGTCCGGGTCGCGTGCCGTCATGACGACCCTGGCGCCGTGCCTGGCCAGCTCCAGTGCCGTCGGTACGCCGATGCCGCCGCTCGCCCCGGTGATCACGGCGGTGGAGCCGGTCAGGTCGGGAATCTCATCGGGTGTCCACATGCTCACTCCTCCGTGGTGTACGAAACGGTGCCGTACACCACGATAAAGATCGAAAAGACCGCGCGCAAGCACGCGTGGGCGGCTGTTCATCCGTGGTTCCCCGGCGCTTAAGGCCACCGGGTTAGCTTGGGTCAGTCGTGAACGGGTCATCACCCGGCGTGGAGGACGGTCGAGACCACGCGCGGGATCAGGGTTCGGCCATCGCCTGGGTGGAATCCCCGCTGCAGATGCTCTGCGCCGTGGAGGCCCACCACGCGGGGCTGCTCGGTGCCCGCAGCCACCTCGTGCCCAGGGCGAGGCTCCGCCCCCTGGCCGCCACCGGGCGCGAGCTCGGGCGCCTCACCCTGCCGCCGGGCCTGGAGCTCACCGCCGCGCGGCCGGACATGCCCAGGCCGCACCGGGGCGTGACCTGGGCGGTGGGCGACGCCTTCTCCGGCAAGGTCCAGTTCCGCTGGCTCACCGGGCGCCCCGGCCGTATCGTGATCGTCGACGACGGGCTGGCCACCATCAGGCTCCTGGAGCTGCTCGTCGGCCACGCGGGTACGCCCCTGCTGAGAGCCCGGGGGAAGGCGGGACGGCTCAGAACCGCCCTCGGCGCGGCGGCCGGACTCAGGTTGCGCGCCGCGGCCCGCTCGGGGCGGCTGTCGATCTTCACAGCGCTGCCCGTTCCCGCGGACCTGGCGAAGGCCGTACGGGCAAGAGGGGCCGAGCTGATCACCCACGACTTCGCCTGGCTGCGGTCGCAGCCGCTGCGCGTGCCCCGTCCCAAGGAGCTCACGGTCGTCCTTGGCACCTCGCTGGTCCGCAACGGCCTGATCCACCGCGACCACTACCTCGGCTGGCTGGCCGCTCTCGGCTCGGCCGGGCCGGTGGCCTACTTCCCGCACCGCAGGGAGGACCCCCACGATCTCGCCAGGGTCGGGGAGCAGCCCGGGATCACCGTCTACGGCGGCGGGATCCCCGCCGAGATGACCCTGCGCGGGCTGGCCGCCGGGCAGCGGGTACTGAGCCTGCCGTCCACCGCGGTCACCTCCCTGCGGGTCCTGCTCTCGGCCAGGGGCGTCCCGGTCGAGACGGTGGACGTGCCGGACGAGTGGTGGACGGTGGAGGCGGCCCCCTCGCTCCGCTCCCACCTGTCGATGTTCGCCCATCACGACACGGGAGCCACCGGGGCATGACCTCGTGACCTCGTGACCCCGCGGCCGGAGGCCGGTGGCGTGCCGCCCCGGGATGCGAGCCGCGCCGGGTCCGCCCATGTGAAATCGGATATGAAGCGGGGGATCCCCGTTGGAGGTTCTCGTTGAAGGTCCTGGCCGTGGCCGACTCTGACTCCTACCTGAAGTGGGCGGCCTGCCTGCTGCGGGACCTGCCCTCGGGATGCACGAGGGAGCTGGCGGTCATCCGCACCCCCATCACCCCGTCCCCGGCGCAGATCAGTGCCGCGGTCGCGGGCTCGGCGGCGGATCCGCCGGTGCTCTCGGCCCGCGCGCTGCGCCGGGCCGCCGAGCGGCTCGGGCCCGACGTGGTGCTCGCCGCCTGCACGGGTCCCGTGGTGGACGTGCTGGTCGGTGAGGTGCTGGCCGGGTTGCGGCCACGGCCGGTGTTCGTCTCGGGCCTGCCTGGCATCTCCGTCCCCGCCACCGAGAAGGCCTGGCTGTTTCGCAGCGGATGCGAGCTGTTCGTGCTGCACAGCGGGCGGGAGGTCGAGGAGTTCTCGGCGATGGGCCGCGAGCTGGGCGGGGGCGGCCAGGTGGGGCTGGCCCGGCTGCCGTTTCTGCGAGGCCAGGAGGAGGTCGCCCGCATCGGGCCGCGGGACCGGGTGGTGTTCGCCACCCAGGCCAAGGTGCCCAAGCGGAGACAGGAGCGCGAGAGCATCCTGCTGGCCCTGGCCGAACTGGCCGGGCGGCGGCCGGATCTGGACGTCGTCGTCAAGCTCCGTGCCCTGGACGGCGAGCGGCAGACCCACAATGAGCGCCACCACTACCAGCGCCTGTGGCAGTCGCTCGTGGAGGAGGGCAGGGTGCGCGCCGGGGCCGTGCGCTTCGCGGTGGGGCCCATGCACGAGCACCTGGCCCACGCGGCCGGGTTCGTCACCGTCAGCTCGACCGCCGCGCTGGAGGCGATCGCCCAGCAGGTGCCCCTGCTGGTGCTGTCGGACTTCGGGGTGGGCGCCGAGATGATCAATCTGGTCTTCGAGGACAGCGGCCTGCTCGGCACCCTCGACGATCTTTCCGCGGGGCGCTTCCTGGACCCGGACGACGGCTGGTGCAGGGACAACTACTTCCATCCCGGTGACGAGAGCGACTGGGTCTCGCGGATGGTCTCCCTGGTCGGGCAGGCGCGCTCGGGACGCCTCGTCCCCGCCAAGTCCCTGCTCGACGGCCCCGAGTACGCCGCCGCCCGCCGTCGCGCCCGGATGCGCGTGGAGGTCCCGCCGAACGTGCTGCGCATCGGCTACCGCGCCAAGCGCCGGATGCGCCGCTACCTGAGTCGTCCGTAGTGCTCCGCCCCTCAGGCCGGAGGGGAAACGGACTCTCCCGCGTGGCGGGGCAGGGAACGCTGATTCGCCGTTGACGGCGAATCAGCGCATGCCGGTGTGACCGTGTCAGGTACCGCTGGATGAGCGGGAACGGAGCCGGAAGGGTTCGCAAGCCTGTGGAGACCCGACAAGGCCACCCCGGTGGCGCGGGCCGACGAGGCAGGAAGCCGCAGAGGTGCCGCACACGCGGTACTCGTGCCGAAGAGCGCGTCAACTCAGGGCGCTGGGCCGGCACCCGCGCCCCGCCTCCGGACCGGAGGAGAGGGCGCGGCACGGGGGACGCGGGGCGATCCGCCGTTTCCCGCCCGTGCCGTGCCGTAGTGGCCGTCCGGCTCAGGGAAAGGTTCTCGACAGGCGGCTGCGGAGCCTGCCCAGGGGGCTCCGCTCCCGGGGGGCGGCGACCGGGGCGCCGGCCGGAGTGGCGGCCGGAGTGGTGGCCGATGCGCCGGCCGATGCGGTGGTGGCCGGGGTGGTGATCAGGTCCAGGGCGGCGAGCCGCCGGTGCTTGAAGTAGCGGTCGGGGCCGCAGGCCTGGAGATAGGCCGCGGCCTGCTCGCGCAGCCCCGGATACGCCTCGCTCCGCATGCAGTAGCCGACCGCGCCCACCAGGGCGGAGACGTCCACCGGCGGGGGCTCCCACAGCGAACCGTCCGTCGACAGGCGGGGCAGCAGGGCGTCGGTGATGGTCGCCGGGATCCGGTTGCTGTTCTCGTACGGGGAGAGCCGCTCCAGGATCAGCTTGCCGCCCACCGTCGCCACCGGGAGCCCGAAGTACCGCCCGGCGGTGATCAGAGCGGTGGAGAAGCAGCCGACCACGAGCTCGGGCCCGAGGGTGGCGAAGCACGACTCCGCCGGGACGGTCTCCGCCACCACGTCCAGCTCGACGCCCAGCTCGGCGGCCGTCTCGCGCAGCCGCTGGGCGTGCCGCCGACCGGCGGCCGGGTGCGGTTTGAACAGCACGCGCGAAAACCCCCGGGCGACGAGGCCGCGCAGCATGTCGGCGTGGAGCTCCGCCTCCTCCTCGGAGGTGACGATGCCGAGGGCGGACAGGTACTGGCCGAGGATCATCGCCCGGCCCGAGGGCGGGTCATCGGCCCGGTGGCCGACCACGTCGAGGAAGGCCCGGTCGGGGAGGGGTTCGGCGGGCACCCCGTACTCGGAGAGCAGCAGCGGCCGAAGACCGGGCACCAGGTCGAGGTGGAGCAGGCGGGTGATCCGCCCGTAGATCTCCTGCGGCAGCGGGTCGCGGGTCGGGCCGTAGCTCATCAGGCCGTCAGAGTAGACCGAGATGGGGCAGTCCCTGACCAGTCCGGCCAGCGTCCTGGCAGGGGGGACCGCGACGGATTCCAGAACCAGCTCGGCGGGCCCGGCTCCCAGGGACAGGTGCGAGCGGAGCAGGCGGCCCAGCATCGGCACCTCGACGAGGCGTGCCTTCCAGTCCGATGGATGCAGCGGGGCCACGATCTTGTTCCACGAGTGGATCTCGTCGAAGCGCGGGCGCAGCGTGGCGAAGCCCGGGGTCTCGTCCAGAGCCGGGGTGATCTCCGGGATGGCCGCGTTGTTGGAGACCAGCAGGATCCGGCGCCCCTGGCGGGGGCCGAAACGGCCGTCGTCGATCGCCGCCGCCAGCGTCATCGCGCCGAACAGGGTCGAGGCGTAGAACAGCTGCGTCATCGGCGCTCCAGGAGGTCGAGCAGGATCTGATCGCGTTCGGGGTCCAGGGCGGTTCCGGCGAGCAGGTCGGCGGGGAACCGCCTCAGTGTCGTGGCACCGCGCTCCTCGAAGCGGGCTCGAAGCTCGGGGGAGAGGCGCTCGCCCAGCTCCAGGTGGTGGGCCAGCAACGCGCGGAAGGTGCGCACCGCCTTGGGCATGAACTCCTCCTCCAGGTCCGCGAAGACCAGGTCGAAGGCGTCGAAGAAGTGCAGTTGCCTGGCGTCGCCGGTCTGCGTCAGCGAGCCCGCCACCATCCGCCGGTAGAACAGCCCGGCCAGTGACACCACCGCGAACGAACCCGCGTCGCGGTGCAGCCGCCAGATCCACGGCCTGTCCTCGGCGGTGTGCAGGTGCCCCGGGAAGGTCAGCAGGTCGCCGAGGTCCCGGCGGTAGATCCCCGCCCAGGCGTACGGGTAGTCCACCATGGTCCTGGCGTGATCGGGCAGGATGTGGTCGCGCGGCTTCAGCACCACCTCGCGGGTGGCGAGCGGCGCCCGGTGGATCGTCCGCTTGCGGCCCTCCGCCTGTACGTGGTCGACCCGGACGAAGTCGCAGTCCAGCCGCTCGATCGCGCCGACCAGGTCCCCGAGATATCCGGGCGCGAGCCAGTCGTCGCCGTCCATGAACGTCAGGTAGCGGCCGGAGGCGAGGGAGATCCCGAGGTTACGCGCGTCGGCCAGTCCGACCGGCGCGTCGTTGCGGACCACCACCAGACCGGGCAGATCACGGCAGAAGTCCTCGACGATCTGCCCGGTCGCGTCCACCGACCCGTCGTCCACCACGATGAACTCGAAGTCCCGCCGCGCGTTCCTGGCCAGCGACGCCAAGGCGTCCCCGACGTAGCTCTCCGCGTCCCGCACCGGAACCACCACCGACAACTTGATCAACTTCGCCCTCCCATCCCCGATTCAGACGACCCAACCAAGAACCCTCACGTCGACCACCCTCACCTTCCCCCGACGGGACCACCCGTGACCCCGCGCCGGCGACTGAACCAAGGAGCACCCTGGGGACGTGCTCCGTATTCCGTCCCCGAGGGACTACCCGTGAGGCCGCGCCGGCGACTGGACTGAGGAGCGAAGGAGCGAAGC
>NZ_JBEXUE010000436.1:0-8389 GCF_040614275.1 Streptosporangium sp. NPDC006013 | reverse complement strand
GGGCCCGCGCCTACGCCGAGGCGGGCGCCGACGGGGTGTTCGTGCCGGGCGCGAGCACCGAGCACGACATCGAGGCGCTGGTGGCGGGGATCGGGGTGCCGTTGAACGTGCTCGTCCGGCCCGGCGTGCCGGTACGACGGCTGGCCGATCTGGGCGTGGCCCGGATCAGCTACGGGTCGCTGCTGTTTCGGGCGGCGCTGCACGCGGCCGTCACCACGGCGCTGGGCGTGGCCGGTGGTGAACCGGTCACCGCCGGCGTCCCGTCCTACGAGCAGGTCGAGGCACTGCACCGCTACCGGCTGGATGTCAGACAGCCTGGTAAAGGAACTCCAGTCCAAGAGGCGTAAGCCGGTGCTTGACGGTGTTGCCGCACCGCTCGCTGGCCACGAGACCGGCGGCGCGCAGGAGCGAGGCGTGCTCGCTCGCCGAGGCCGGCGAGATGTCGAGGGTCCGTGCGATCTCACCTGTGGTACGGACGCTGTCTCGCAGTGTTCGCAGCACCAGGGCGCGCGTACGGCCGAACAGCCGCCTCAGCACCTCCTCGGTCGGCCCCGTTCCCTGGGCGGCCCGGGTCAGGAACGACATCGGCTTGTGGCCGACCGGATACAGGAGCACCGGCGGCAGGGAGGGGTCGTGGAAGGTCACCGGGTTGACCGCGCAGAAGAACGCGGGCACCAGCACCAGGCCACGGCCCCGCAGGTCCAGTTCCTGGTCGTTTCCGTAGGCGACCACCACGGTGGTGCGAGGGGCCCTGCGGACCGACCGCTGATCTCGAAGCCGCAGGATCGGGGCCACCGGCCCCTGGGCCGCGTCGCCGATCGATGTCGCGCTGCGCTCGGCGACCTGCGAGATGTAGCCCCAGTACGGCTGCAGTGCCATGTCGAAGTAGGTACGCATCGACCTGCCCAGCGCGCGTACGGCCACGCTGTCCTTCCGGGCCAGCGCGACCGTCCAGGATGGACGCCGACCGTCGCCGAATCGCAGGTCGAGGTCCTCGACGATGCGCCAGCGGGGGGTGTCCAGCACCGCGGCGATGCCGTCTTCGGGATTCTCCCCTCCCACCAGAGGGCTGAGGAAATCCGGCGAATAGCCCTCCGGTGGTACGACATCCAGCAACATCCTGGTCTGCGGCGCCATCCGGGACAGCACCTTCTGTCTCCACTGCCCGAAGACGAGTTCGTCGGACGCCGCCCCCAGCATGTACAGGCTGAGCACGATCTCCCACAGGGGGTCAGGCTTGGAGACGACACGGAGCCGCTCCCAGTCCTGAGGGGAAAAGTGGATGCGCAGCATCCCGTGTCCTGTCTCGCTCTCCCCCGGAACCCACGCGCGGAGCGGCTCACCTGATCGCCCGTGAGGTCCGTCGAGGCGAACTTTCCGAATCCGTTCTCGTTCCGCGCCCACCCGCGTCCGGGCTACACCGGGTGGTCTGACATCAGCTATCAACAGGCGAAAAATCAGTCATCCGGCGTGACGGCGAACGGTCGAACATCGAGCGTCATGTTTTCTGACTCACGCCAGCAGTATGCCGAGGTGCGAGCGTGATGTCGATCGCCAGGGAGGCACGAAGATCAACAAAGCTCTTGATCCGCGCCGTTACCAGTGCTTTTCGGTGTGCGCCGAAACAGTGCCCGGTCCCCTTCATGACCTACCGGGCACGACCTACCGTCTTTGATGTGGATCTCACAGCGGGATCCGTAGCGCAGAGAAAGGGCGAGGATGCGAACCTTCACGAAGATCGCCGCAACCGGACTGGCCGCGATCGCGATGACCGCGGGCACACTGGCGACCGCCGCCCCCGCCTCCGCCGCCACCTACGGCGGGCAGTGCGGCAGCGGATACAGCGTCGTCAACCAGCGGACCATCACCGGCAAGGGCACCGTCTTCCTGACCTACAACTCCGCCAACGGCAACAACTGCGTCGTGACGATCCGCAACACCCCCGGCACGGCCGTCTCGATGTTCGCGGGCATCGCACGCCAGTCCGACCCCGCCTGGGGAGCCGTGGACGAGGGCAACTACACCACCTACGCCGGGCCCGTGTACCGCTACGCCAAGGGCTCGTGCGTCACCTGGGGCGGGGCCATCAGCGGCACCTACGCCGGCGGCGAGGACACCAACTGCGGCTGACCCCGCAGAATCCGGAGATGACTTCATGAAGAGACTGCTGTCGAAGACCGCGCTGATCACCGGCGCCGCCCTGGCTGTCGTCACCGGGACGATCGCCACGGCCGCCCCCGCCTCCGCCGCCGCCTACGGAGGGCAGTGCGGCAGCGGATACGGCGTCGTCAACCAGTTCAACCTCCCCGACAGCCGGGGAACGGTGTTTCTGACCTACAACTCCTCCACCGGCAGAAACTGCGTCGTCACCGTGCGGACGACCCCCGGAGCCGCCACGCTGATGGAGGCCTACCTCAGGCGATCCTCGGCTTCCACCTGGACCAAGGACAGCGGCAACTACACCACCTACGCCGGCCCCGTCTACGTGTCGGCGGCGGGCGCATGCGTCGACTGGGGCGGCACCATCGGCACGGCCACCCAGTTCCGCTACGGCACCAACTGCGGCTGATCCGAACGAAGAACGTCAAAGAACCGGGAAAAAGGAGAACAATGACGCCCGTCAAGAAGACCATCACCGCTGCCGCTCTCGTCGTCACCGCACTCACCGGCGCGCTCGCCACCGCATCACCCGCGGCCGCGGCGACCTACGGGGGCGAGTGCGGCTCCGGCTACACCGTCGTCAACTCCGCGGCGATCGGCAGCAAGGGGACCGTGTTCTTGACCTACAGCTCCTCCACCGGCAGAAACTGCGTGGTCGCCAAGCGGAACACCGCCGGTTCGGCCGTGCTCATCGAGGCCGGCCTGTCGGTCAGCCCGGCCGGAAACCACTGGGACGTCTACGAAGGCGACTACTTCACCAGCTACGCGGGCCCGATCTACCTGTCAGCGGCGGGCAGGTGCGTGGACTGGATGGGCCGCATCAGTGGCACCGAGGGCGGCAAGCGGGCAACGAACTGCGGCTGACAGCCGTCCGCGACAGCCCTCTTGCCCCTCCAGGCCGGCCACGGGTCGACAGGGCGGGCAGGTCGTCGTAGATGGCCGGGGCGGCGGTGACCGCGCCGCGTGGTCGCCGTCGCCCGGAGGATCTCGTTCACTTTCGCCGGTGAGGCAGGGCGGCCTTGGCGGAGGACCGGCGTCCTCAGGGGTGGGCGCGCAGGGCGGCCGCCAGCCAGGCGAAGTCGTCGGCGTAGGAGGGCGGCACGGGCTCCCCCCTGACGGTCGCCAGCAGTTGTCCGTACCGTTGCGTCTGCGCGTGAGCCCCGGCTTCCAGGCGGGCCAGCACCTGGGCGCGGTCGGCGGAGCCGAGCAGCCGGTCAAGGACCTCGGCGGCCTCGGGTGCGCACCGATGACCGCCACGGCCACCAGGTCGGCCAGGAGGAGAGACTGTGAAGCGCCGGATAATTCCGTTGCCCGATCAAAGGCCGATCGAGCAGCATGGCGGCCATGCGACGCCGTGAGTACACCGATCCCACGGCGCTACGCGCCATGCAGGACCTGGCCGCCCGAAGTTTCCCGGCGACCGGATACCGGCACATCGGCGACCTCACCTGGAACTGGTGCCTGTCTCTTGACCGGGCCGCGCAGTGCCCGACGGCGGTCTGGACGCAAGGAGAGCGGACGCTGGCCTGGGGCTGGCTGGAGTCACCTGACAGCCTGATGCTGCAGGTCGACCCGGACCACCCGGAACTGGCCGACGAGGTGCTCGCCTGGGCCGAGCGAACGGCCCGCGGCCCGCTGAGCGTCGAGGTCGCCGAAACCGAGCCGCACCTGGTCACGGCACTGGAGCGACGCCGCTACACCCCTGTCGTCGACGGCCCGTTCATGGTGTGCCTCGACCGTCCGCTCATCGGCGGGCAGGACACGCCCCGCCTGCCGGACGGCTACACGATCCGAGCTCAGCGCGACCACGCCGACGTGGCCGGCCGGGCGTCGGCGCACCGCGCCGCCTTCGGATCGACCCGGATCACCACCGAACGCCATGCCCGGATGCGGGAGACCTGGCCTTATCGCCCCGAACTGGATCTCGTCGCGGTGTCTCCCGGCGGTGACGTCGTCGCCTACTGCCAGGGCTGGTATGACGAGGTCAACGGGGTCGGCGCGTTCGAACCGGTCGGCACACATCCCGGCCACCGCCGCCTCGGCCTGGCCCGCGCCGTCTGCACCGCGGTAATGCACGCCTTCTCCGACGCCGGCGGCCACCGTGCCATCGTCTACTCCCGTGGAGACGACGGCTACCCCGTCCCCAAACGGCTCTACGAGTCCATGGGCTTCACCGCGTACACCCGCACCCATACCTATGTCGGGCGACCGGCGGCCTGAGAGGCGACCTCGGATCCGGCTGGATCTGTGTGGGTCCGTGTCCGTCAAGCAGTGGCACGGAAGGCGTTCGCATGCTCGGTACGGGGCAGGGAGCACGGTCCGGTCAGCTCGTGGACGGCGCCGGCGTGCCCGTCCCCGGTGCGGGCCCGCTCGTGCACGAGGGGCCTTGGCGGTTGTCAGCCCCGTGTGTCGGCGAGCATCCCACGCTCGGCGTCAACGTGCCGTAACGCCGCCCGCACGCTGCCGGAACCGGCCGGCAGGAGTGGCAGCCGTACCGCGGCGGTCGGGATACGCCCCTGTGCGTGCAGGACCGCCTTGATGACGGTGGGGTTGGGCTCGGCGAACATCGCGCTCGACATGGCGGCGAGGTGGTGACCGAGCGTCCTGGCCCGAATGGTGGCGCCGGCGTGCCATGCGTCGACCAGCTCGACGAATCGTGCCGTGGCGAAGTGCGCCGAGGCCAGAATGCCGCCGTGTGCGCCAAGGGCCAGCAGAGGCGAGATGAAGGCGTCGTCGCCGCCCAGCACCGCGAAGCCGGTCGGCGGGTCTGCCAGCAGCTCGATGGCGTCGGCGTCGATTCCACCGACGGCGTACTTGATGCCGGCCACACCGGCAAGATCGGCCAGCCGCCGGACGGCATCGGCGGACAGGTGCTGCCCGGTCCGGTACGGGACGTGGTAGACGACGAGCGGGACAGGGCTGGCCACGGCCAGAGCCGCGAAGTGCGCGACGATCCCCGCCTCGCCGGGCCGCAGGAACGGCGGCACCACACTGAGCGCGGCGACCACCTCTGAGCGCCCACGCAATGCCTTCACCGCCTCCACCGTGCCGGCGCCGACGACAAGCCGGGCCGAGCGCTCACGGCACACCCGAGCGATCACATCGACGACGCCACGCTGCTCCGCGGCGGTCAACGACGTCGGTTCCGCGGTGGTGCCCAGCGCCACGACGCCCGACGCGCCGGCGTCCAGCACCTCGTGCGCCAGGGCTTCCAGCGCGGTGAGGGCCACTGCACCGGCGGCGTCGAACGGGGTGATCAGCGGTACGTACACACCGGTAAGCGTCATGGTCTCAGCATCCGGCAGGTAAACCAGTAAGGTCCAGTTCACATTCCTGAACAGATCCGTAAGCTGAGCTGATGCTCGATGTGCGCCGCCTACGCCTGCTGTGCGACCTTTCCCGCCTCGGCACGATCGCCGCCGTCGCGCAAGCGCACACCTACACACCCTCGGCGGTCTCCCAGCAGCTGTCCGCATTGGAACGAGAAGCGGGCGTACCACTGCTGGAACGCACCGGCCGGCGGGTCACCTTCACCACGGCCGGCCGGATTCTCGTACAGCACGCCGAGACGGTCCTCACCGCGCTGGAACAGACGACGGCCGCGCTGGCCGCGCTGGCCACCGGACTGTCCGGCCCACTGCGCATCGGCGCCTTCCCGACCGCGGTTCGTACGTTCCTCCCGGCGGCGCTGGTCGCACTGGGGCGCCGGCACCCCGAGCTAGAGCTGACCGTGACCGAACTGGACCCGGTCACGGTGCCGGACGCCCTGCGCGAGCGGCGACTCGACGTCGGGCTGCTGCACGACTACGACGTCGTGCCGGTCGAGCCGGATCCCGTTTTGGACGCGGTACCGCTGCTGGACGAGACGGTGTTCCTCGCCGTGCCCGGCACCGCAGCCGAGGGCACCGGGCCGCTACGAGTACGAGACGTGCGAGACGCCGCCTGGATCATGGCCAGCCCCGGCACCCTCTGCCACACCGTTACGCTGCACGTCTGCCGCAGCGCGGGCTTCACGCCCCGGGCGCGTCACCACGCCGACGACTTCGCCGCCGTGCTCGCACTGGTCGCGGCCGAGCAAGGCGTCTCGCTGGTACCGCAGCTGGCCGCCGCGCAGCCACCCCCCGGCGTCCGCCTCATTCCGCTGTCCATCCGCAGACGAACCCACATCGCCTACCGGCAAGGCGCCGCCACCCACCCGGCCATAGCCGCGTTCGTATCCGCGATCCGCGCCTCCACCAGCGACTTCCTCAGCCGCTGAACACACCGGGTCCGTCCTGGCTGTCACATGTCGTTTTCCGCCACCGGCTCGACGTCGGCAGGCGATGCGGCTGCCGCCCAGCCTGTCAGCCGACCTTGATCTCAAAGAGAAGACGACCATCCGGGACGAAGAACATCCGTGCGTCGGAGAGCTTGGGCAGGCGGTATGTGACGACCGGGATGACGCTTCGAGAGGACCGGCGTGCACGGCCGGGGCGGGGTCCTCCGTCACGATGGCGACGAAGACTTCCCCGGGACTCGCACCGCCGAACGGGGGGCGGCCTTCCACGGCGGTGTACAGGGTCGCGCCCAACGACCACAGATCGGAAGCGGCGGTGGCCGCGAGACCCCGCACTTGCTCGGGAGCCATGAAGGCGGGTGTCCCCATCAGCACACCCGAATGGGTCAAGGCCGCCTCGCCGTCGACGGCCGCGATCCCGAAGTCGGTCAGGACGATGCGATCGCCTTCCAACAGTACGTTGGCGGGTTTGATGTCCCGGTGGGTGATGCCCGCCTGATGTGCCGCACGCAGCGCGGACACCATCTGCGATCCGATGTGGACGACCCGGGCGGGCGGCAGCGGCCCCTCGGCCCGCAGCAGGTCGGTCAGGGACCGGCCGTGCACCAGCTCCATGACGATCCAGGGATGCCCGTTCTCGCCGGTGATCCGATCGTGGACGGGGCATGACGGGCATCCGAACGAAAAGTCCCGTTAGCAGAGCAGAGTTGAGCGGCTTGCCGTGACTTTCCGTTCGAATGCGTCTCGCCGAGGGTTTCTGCAGGTCATGATCCATGCAGTCGGGTTGCCTGGACGGCTGCGACGCGGGCGGCGTACACCCGGTGCGCCTTGCGCTCAGCCGGGCCGGCTGCCGTGGCTTCGACCACCCCGGGGCTCCGGCTACGGCGGGGCCGACGCCGAGCCAGCTGCTGGCGTCGATGGTCGGTCGGAGCAGGGCCGGCCGCTCCGGACCAAGCGGTGTCGATTCAGAACCGGGGGCTTTCAGGCTCCGTGCGGTGAGTTCGATGAGCGTTGTTTTTCTTGCAGGGGAGCCTCCCAGGTGGCGGTGATGTCGCGGGCGACATCACGTAGGAGATCGATGAGCATGTCTGCGAGTGGTGTGAGGCTAGCGTCGGTTTTGGTCACGGCGTAGAGCTGGCGGTAGGGCCTGGGGTGGGCCAGTTCGCGATGGGTGGTGCCAGGCGCATGGGTCAGGGCCAGGCGCGAGACCAGGGCCACTGCGATGCCTGTGCCGACGAGGGCCTGGGCGACGTCGTAGGACTCGGTCTCGAACCGCGCGGTGGGAGTGAAGCCGGCCTCGCGGGCAGCGTCGTTGAACTGTTCGCGGGCGGCATGGCCGGCCAGGATGGAAACCCACGATTCGTCGCGCAGTTGTTCCAGGTGAAGTTCGGTGTCCGTGGGCTGCCCGGTGGCCAGTGGATGGTCATCGGGGAGAACCACGACCATCGGGTCCAGCAGGAGCGAGTGGGCCCGTACGTGTGGGGGCAGCGCGAGCGGCGTGCCCCAGGACGCGACGATGGCCACGTCCAGGCGCCCCGCGCTGATCTCGTTCGCTCCGCGTCCGGACACCACGTCTATGACGGAGACGTCGGCGTCCGGATGGCGGTGTCGCAGAGTCGTCAGGGCCGGTGGCAGCAGGTGCAGGGCAGCCGCCTGGAACGTCCCGATCCGCAGACGGAGCGAGAGGTGGCCGAGCAGTGCGGCCAGTTCCGCCTCGGCCCTGTCCGTTGCCTCCTCCACAGTTCGACCGTGGGAGGCGAGCAGCGCACCGGCCGCGGTGAGCGTTGCTCCGCGAGGACCACGGATGACCAGGGGCACCTGCCAGTCGCGCTCGGCCTTGGCCACCTGCTGGGTGACCGCCGCGGGCGTGAGTTGGAGTGCGTGAGCCGCCGCCGTCAGGGAGCCGTGCCGCTCGATCAACGCGAGAAGCCGCAGCTGATCCTCGGGGTGAAG